>NZ_WIVR01000032.1:0-54762 GCF_009600525.1 Pseudomonas sp. FSL R10-1350 | reverse complement strand
TTTGACGACCACCCGAACGGGCCGGAGTGCCAGCGCCTTGCGCCGGAGCGCCCGGACGACGGTCGCGGCCCTGGTTGTTTTTGTTTTGGTACGGGCTGACGTAATCAGCGCGGTTACCAAAGTTATCCACATCGTCATCACGGAACTCGTCCGGCGCACGGTTGGCGTCGGCACGAGGGGTTGGCTGACGCTGCTCACGGACAGGCTGGGCGCTGCGTGGCTTTTGCTCACGGGCTGGACGCTCGCCGCGTGCCGCTGCAGGTTTTTCTTTGCCCTTGTCTTTGCCTTTGTCTTTACGACCGCCGCCACCGCCCGGATTACCCGGACCGTCGCCGCGTGGGCCACGTGGCGGGTTGCGCGGGTTACGCACATCCGGACGCTCGCGCACTTCAGGCTTTTCAGCTTCTACGGCACTGGCGTCAAAACCCATCAGGTCGCCATCAGCGATCTTCTGTTTGGTCATGCGCTCAATGCTTTTGAGCAGTTTTTCTTCGTCGGGTGCGACCAGGGAAATCGCTTCGCCCGAACGACCGGCACGGCCCGTACGGCCGATACGGTGAACGTAGTCTTCATCTACGTTCGGCAGTTCGAAGTTGACCACGTGCGGCAACTGGTCGATGTCCAGGCCACGCGCTGCAATGTCGGTGGCAACCAGAATGCGCACAGAACCGGCTTTAAAGTCGGCCAGGGCTTTGGTACGCGCGTTTTGGCTCTTGTTACCGTGGATGGCCACAGCGCTCAGGCCGTGTTTGTCCAGGTATTCAGCCAAACGGTTGGCACCGTGCTTGGTACGCGTGAACACCAGCACCTGCTCCCAGGCACCTGCGGTGATCAAGTGGGCCAGCAAGGCACGCTTGTGGGTCGCAGGCAGGCGGAAAACACGCTGCTCGATGCGCTCAACCGTGGTGTTGGGCGGCGTCACTTCAATGCGCTCAGGGTTGCGCAGCAACTTGCCGGCCAGGTCGGTGATGTCCTTGGAGAACGTCGCCGAGAACAGCAGGTTCTGACGTTTGGCAGGCAAACGCGCGAGGACTTTTTTCACGTCATGGACAAAGCCCATGTCGAGCATCCGGTCGGCTTCATCGAGCACCAGAATTTCTACGTGAGAGAGGTCAACGCTGCCCTGGCCACACAGGTCGAGCAAACGACCCGGGCACGCCACCAGCACGTCAACACCGCGGGACATGGCTTGAACCTGCGGGTTCATGCCGACGCCGCCGAAGATGCAGGCACTGACGAACTTCAGGTCGCGGGCATAGAGCTTAAAGCTCTCGTGCACTTGGGCTGCGAGTTCGCGAGTCGGGGTCAGGACCAGCACGCGGGGTTGGCGTGGGCCGTGACGCTGGGATTTGTCCGGGTGGCCGTTGGGAAACAGCTTTTCCAGAATCGGAAGAGCGAAGCCGCCGGTTTTACCAGTACCTGTCTGGGCCGCAACCATCAAATCGCGACCTTGCAACACGGCGGGAATGGCCCGCTGTTGCACCGGAGTAGGCTCGGTATAGCCCGCATCTTCAATGGCGCGGACTAAAGCCTCGGAGAGACCGAGGGAAGCAAAGGACATGAGTAATCCTGTTCTAGTTAGGGCTTGGCCCAAAGGGATAGTCTTGCCTGGCGTGAATGGCGTTTAAGGTGACGCAATCCCGTCCGGTCCTGCTCCAGTCCTGAGGCTCATTCACATCGCTCGCGCGGGCTGGAAGCTGCGCAGTCACGGGGTTGAATGCCGGGTACAAGGACGAGCGGCCGGGCGTAAGCCTGGCGGAAAACCCGGAGTATAACAGAGCAATCACGGCGCGCCGATTTCATGCTGCTCAACGGTTTTGTAGGGGCACAAGCCACATAACCCGTGGGAGCGGGCTTGCTCGCGATGGTAGCACCACGGTTTATCAGCAAACCGGGTGACGCCTATCGCGAGCAAGCCCGCTCCCACAAGGGCAATGCGCTGTGGATCAGCGTGGCAGCTTCAGGTTGTTCCAGATCGCCAGGCTCGGCTCAGACTGGTTCAAGGTGTAGAAGTGCAGGCCCGGTGCGCCGCCATCGAGCAAACGCTCGCACATTTCGCTGATCACTTGCTCGCCAAACGCCTGGATGCTGTTCGCATCATCGCCGTAGGCTTCCAGTTGCTTGCGAATCCAACGTGGGATTTCTGCACCACAAGCGTCCGAGAAACGCGCCAACTTGCTGTAGTTGGTGATCGGCATGATGCCCGGCACAATCGGGATCATGACGCCGGCGGCACGTACGCGCTCAACAAAGCGGAAGTAGCTGTCGGCGTTAAAGAAGTACTGGGTGATCGCACTGTCGGCGCCAGCGTTGGCCTTGCGCACGAAGTTGCTGATGTCGTCTTCGAAATTGCGTGCCTGAGGGTGCATCTCAGGGTATGCCGCCACTTCAATATGGAAATGATCGCCGGTTTCTTCACGAATGAAGCTCACCAGGTCATTGGCATAGCGCAACTCACCGCTGGCCATCCCCATACCCGAAGGCAGGTCGCCACGCAGCGCGACAATACGTTTGATACCTGCACCCTTGTACTGGGTCAGCAGGCCACGCAAGTCGTCCTTGCTGTCACCGACACACGACAAGTGCGGGGCGGCAGGGACCTTGGCTTCGCTCTCCAGTTGCAGCACGGTGTTGATCGTGCGGTCACGGGTCGAGCCACCGGCACCGTAGGTGCAGGAGAAAAAATCCGGGTTGTAGGTCGCCAGCTGGCGAGCCGTGTTCATCAGTTTTTCATGTCCAGCATCGGTCTTGGTCGGGAAGAACTCGAAGCTGTAACGACGGTCTTGGGACATGGTCAAATCCTTGGCAATACAAAAGCCGAATACAAGCCCGCCCCCATCAGGGGGCGGGCTTGGCGATCCAATCAGTAACGGTACGCTTCAGGTTTGAACGGACCTTCAACCGTCACGCCGATGTAGTCGGCTTGTTGCTGGGTCAGTTGAGTAACCACGCCACCGAAGCCGCGAACCATTTCCAGGGCCACTTCTTCGTCCAGTTTCTTCGGCAGTACTTCTACGGTCAGACGCTCAGCTTGCAGTTCAGCAGGCAGGTCAGCGTATTTTTGGGCGAACAGGAAGATCTGCGCCAGAACCTGGTTGGCAAACGAACCGTCCATGATGCGGCTTGGGTGACCTGTGGCGTTGCCCAGGTTTACCAGACGGCCTTCGGCCAGCAGGATCAGGTAGTCGTCGTTCTGTGGGTCGAACTCGCCAGCGCCAGTGCGGTGTACCTTGTGCACTTGTGGCTTCACTTCTTCCCATGCCCAGTTTTTGCGCATGAAAGCGGTGTCGATTTCGTTGTCGAAGTGGCCGATGTTGCACACCACAGCGCGTTTTTTCAGTGCAGCCAGCATGTTCTTGTCGCACACGTTGACGTTACCGGTGGTGGTCACGATCAGGTCGATCTTGCCCAGCAGGGCCTTGTCGATGCTCGCTTCTGTGCCATCGTTCTGGCCGTTGATGAACGGCGAAACCACTTCAAAGCCGTCCATGCACGCTTGCATGGCGCAGATCGGGTCAACTTCGGAAACTTTAACGATCATGCCTTCCTGACGCAGGGACTGGGCCGAGCCCTTGCCCACGTCACCGTAGCCGATCACCAGCGCTTGCTTGCCGGACAGCAGGTGGTCAGTACCACGCTTGATCGCATCGTTCAGGCTGTGACGGCAGCCGTACTTGTTGTCGTTTTTGCTTTTGGTCACCGAGTCGTTCACGTTGATCGCCGGGATCATCAGCTCGCCTTTGGCCAGCATGTCCAGCAGACGGTGTACGCCGGTGGTGGTTTCTTCAGTCACGCCGTGGATCTTTTTCAGCATGGCCGGGTATTTCTTGTGCAGCAGCTCGGTCAGGTCGCCGCCGTCGTCGAGGATCATGTTGGCGTCCCAAGGCTGGCCATCCTTCAAGATGGTTTGCTCCAGGCACCACTCGTACTCTTCTTCGGTCTCGCCTTTCCAGGCAAATACCGGGATACCGGCAGCAGCGATAGCGGCAGCGGCCTGGTCTTGAGTCGAGAAGATGTTGCACGACGACCAACGCACTTCGGCACCCAGGGCAACCAGGGTTTCGATCAGCACGGCAGTCTGGATGGTCATGTGGATGCAGCCCAGAATCTTCGCGCCCTTGAGCGGTTGTTCTGCGGCATACCGACGACGCAGACCCATCAGGGCCGGCATTTCGGATTCAGCGATGAAGGTTTCGCGACGGCCCCATTGGGCGAGGGACATATCAGCGACTTTATAGTCGGTAAAACCTGCAGGCGTGTTTACAGCGCTCATTAAGAGCCTCCATTCGTTTAATCGCGAATGGGCGCCGTTGTGCGTTTAGTGCTTGCCCAGGGAACCCTGAACAAACAACGCCCCATCCGAGCCTGACAGGTTAAACCTGCTGCAGCGCCCCTCGGACAGGTGGCGGGAAAACGGTACCGGGTGAACATGACCGTTTTTGAAGCGAGGGAGATTATAGCCATCCGCGCCTGGGTTCCCAAGGGTTTATCCAAGGCTTTTTTATTTGCTTAATCGAGACCATAGTCCAAGGTTAATAGAGCTGAGGGCCGAGGTCTGACATCATGGCCGGCATCTAAGGCAAGACGGTCAGGAGCGAACATGAATTTTCACACCCGCAAATGGGTTAAACCCGAAGACCTCAACCCCAACGGCACCCTGTTCGGTGGCAGCCTGCTGCGCTGGATCGACGAAGAAGCGGCGATCTACGCCATTGTTCAGTTGGGCAACCAGCGCGTCGTGACCAAGTACATCTCCGAAATCAACTTTGTCAGCGCCTCGCGCCAGGGCGACATCATCGAGCTGGGCATCACCGCCACCGAGTTTGGTCGCACCTCGATCACCCTGACCTGTGAAGTGCGCAACAAGATCACCCGCAAAAGCATCCTGACGGTCGACAAAATGGTCTTCGTCAACCTCGGTGAAGACGGCCTGCCAGCACCGCACGGCCGCACCGAGATCAAGTACGTCAAAGACCAGTTCCAGGATGAAAATCAGGCCTGATTACCTTTGATCTTGTCCCCGCTGCCGCGGGCTGCGGCAGCGATTACAGGTTTTCAGTGAACAGCTACCGATGGCGCGTGTCGTACGCTTATACACGCCACCGGTCATGCGCTCATGAACACTGAAAACAGCGGTAAAACGCCCAATCTGTCGCCTGATGAAAAGCACGACATCAGCAAAAACCAGCCACCGCGTGCCGCTGTCCTGCACGAAATCATTCGCCTGCAAGGTGATCAGGAGCTGGAGCGCAGCATTGCCGCCCTGTTCTGGTCAGCCCTGGCGGCGGGCCTGACCATGGGCTTGTCGTTAATGGCCATGGGCTTGCTCAACTCTCGCCTGCCCGACGCCGAAGGGTTCAAGGTCATCGCCAGCTTTGGTTACTGCGCGGGCTTTTTGGCGGTCATTCTCGCTCGCCAGCAATTGTTCACTGAAAACACCCTGACGGCGGTATTGCCGATCATGAGCAAACCCACTCTGAATAACTTCGGGCGGTTGTTCCGGCTCTGGTCCGTGGTGCTGATCGGCAACCTGATGGGTACTTTTCTGGTGGCCTACGTGATGCTGCATTTGCCGATTTTCGATACCCCGACCGACGAGGCCTTTCTGGAAATCGGGCGCAAGGTCATGGAAAACGACGTCAGCCAAATGTTCGCCAAAGGCATTGTCTCGGGCTGGATGATTGCAACCATGGTCTGGATGATCCCGTCCATGGAGAGCGCCAAAATGTGGATCATCATCCTCATCACCTACCTGATGGCGCTCGGTGACTTTACCCACATCGTGGTCGGCACCGCTGAGGTGTCCTATCTGGTCTTTGCGGGCGAATTGCCGTGGAAAGACTTCTGGCTGATCTTTGCCGGTCCGACACTGGCCGGCAACATCGTCGGCGGCAGTTTTATCTTCGCCCTGATCAGCCACGCGCAAATCCGCAGCGACACCAAAAAGCCGCTGAAAAAAGCGTAATACGGCCTTTTGATCTTGGCTATTGAGCGGGTTTACGGCCGCTGCGCGCCCGATCGCAGCACCGCAAATCGGTAGGAGCGAGCTTGTCTCGCGATCTTTTGATCTTTTTAAAAGTTCACAAGACAAGCGGGCGCCTATAGTCGTCTAAATCACGTAATGCGCGATGGCCACAAAGTGCAGCTGGCTGCCGCAGATGACGAACAAGTGCCAAATGCCGTGGGCATGCCGCAGGCGGCGATCGAGGGCAAAGAAGATAATCCCCACGGTGTACATCACCCCGCCCGTGGCCAGCCAGATAAAGCCCGCGGTCCCTAGTGCAGCCAGCAAAGGCTTGACCGCCACCAGCACAATCCAGCCCATCACCGCGTAAATGACGATCGACAAAATGCGCGCTTCAGAACGCGGCTTGATCTCTTGCAGCATGCCGATCACCGCCATGCCCCAGACAATCCCGAACAGCGACCAGCCCCACGGCCCGTGCAGCGTCACCAGGCAAAACGGTGTGTAACTGCCGGCAATCAACAAGTAAATCGACAGGTGATCAAACTTCTGCATGATCACCTTCGAACGCCCACGCACACTGTGGTAAACCGTCGACACGCTGTACAGCAGCACCAGCGTCACGCCATAAATGGCCGCGCTGACAATTTTTTGCGGACTCCCGTCCAGACACGCCACCACCAACAACCAGATACTGCCTGCCGCAGCCGCCACAGCCCCCACCAAATGGGTCCAGGCGTTGAGCTTTTCCCCGTGATACATGTGCAACATCCTCAATAGCCGATAGTGCGACGGTGCCACTTGTTACAACATAAGGGCCAAGGTCGTGACCTTAAAGGGCAAGGGGTGATCCTCAGGCGCCACACCTGAACGGGCGCCACTTAACTGGCCCGCAGGCCAGGCTTTTGAGCGATTGAACGATCACCGTCAATAAGTCTAACTACCAAAAGTCTGACTCTTTAACCCCGTGACCCGTTCAAGCAGGTGTTGAGTGCTGCTGATCAAACCCTGCAGCAATGCCTCATCTTCATCCATGTAGCCTTCGTATTCAGCGAGATTGCGCCTTTCATGACACAAGGCAAAAAGTCGGACCTGCACTTTGTCTGTGCCTGCGGTGTGAATGAGGCTTTGAAAGACTAAATAACGTCGGTCTGACCGATAGCCACAGAGGCGCAAAGCGGTGAGCGCAATGCCATGGGCTGCGTTGTACGCGAGGTCAAAGCGGCTGGAAAACGACAGTTGTGCATTGCTTGCATCTTTCAGGCGATCAATTGCAGAACGCATCAGCCCTTCGCACTCTTTGCCGTCGGGTGGTTCAGCTTTCAGCCCTCCACTGCGTACGAGATTTTCCAGACTGTCATTTTTCTCCATCCTTGGGCTCCAGTGGATCTCGACCTATCAGCGTGATTTTTTCCTGCTGCCCTACCCGCTGTACAAAACTGTTCCCCGCAGCCATTTTGGCGGCCCAGTCTTGCGCGCTGTAAAGCGTAGGATTGATGGTGCGACCGAGCGCTTCTTCAAGCGGCATCAGGCACTCCATAACGTCACTGTAGTGCAGGTCTTCACCAATGAGCATGAGGTCAATATCGCTGGCCGCATGGGCCTGGTCCTTGGCAATCGAGCCATACACAAACGCCCATTGCAGTCGCTCGAAAAAGGGCTCAAGGGCTGCACGCAGCGGATCAGAGAGCCCGGCAGTCTTGCGCACAATGCCCAGCAACTCATTGAAGATGGGGCACAAAGCATTTGCCTGATAGTGAGCCTGATTTCCTCGGCGGGTGACCGTGAGGATTCCTGACTGCTCAAGACGTGTTAGTTCACGCATCAAGCTGCCTTTTCCTACCTGCGCCCAACGCGCTATTTCATTCACATAAAAACTCTGGTCAGGCTTGCCAAACAGCAAGCCCAATACTTTCTGTTGCGTATTAGTAAACAGCGCATCGCTTAGAGACAACATGGTTACAACCCACAATAAGTCCCAAAAAGGGAACGATAGGTCCCTTTTTGGGACTTATCAAGTCGCCACTTATGGTTTAAAGACTGCACAGCCCCCTGTAGGAGCGAGCTTGTCTCGCGATCTTTTCAACGATCAAAAGATCGCGAGGCAAGCTCGCTCCTACACGGGGTCGGGTGTTTCGGGCTCGCTACCCGACAGCACCAGCCTCTCCAATCCCAGTAAATCCGGGATTTTTGCCACGCTCTCGCCCACTTGCACCGCCGCCCGTTCGAACGGGCTGAGGGGCACGTCGACGAAGCTCAGTTGGCTGTCGAGCCGGTAGGAACGCGGGATGCCTTGCACCACCAGGCCGATGA
Source organism: Pseudomonas sp. FSL R10-1350 (assembly GCF_009600525.1). NCBI lineage: Bacteria > Pseudomonadati > Pseudomonadota > Gammaproteobacteria > Pseudomonadales > Pseudomonadaceae > Pseudomonas > Pseudomonas sp. FSL R10-1350. Next base: position 46,484 of record NZ_WIVR01000032.1, on the reverse strand, counting down.
ATTTGAGGCGCGGGTCGCCGCTCAGGGTGTTGAGGATGACGATGCGCGCACGCTCGCCGATGACCAAGGGGCCGCCGCAGGCCGCTTCGAAGCTGATCAGGGGCAGTTCGCGGTCGCGCCAGTTGATTTGCCGGACGTGCCAGGACGGTGAGTCGATGCTCGGCTCGCCACGCTGCCAGTCGATCAGTTCGGCAATCGCCACGTTGGGCAGGAGCAGGTAGCGGTCGGCCAACGGCAAGAGCAAGCAGGTCAGGCTGCCGACGCGGTGATCAAGCATGGAAGTTGCTCCAGTAGGCAATGCGCTCCAGCAACACCGACTCTTGATACGGCTTGCCCAGGTAGTCGTTGACGCCAATCGCCATCGCGCGGTTCTGGTGCTTTTGCCCGGTACGCGAGGTGATCATGATGATCGGCAGGTCTTTGAGACGCGGGCTGTTGCGCACGTGGGTGGCCACTTCAAAGCCGTCCATGCGCGGCATTTCGATGTCCAGCAGCATCAGGTCCGGGATATGGTCTTCGAGCACGCTCATGGCGTCGACGCCGTCTTTGGCCGTGATGACGTTCATGCCGTTGCGCTCGAGCAAACGGCTGGTCACCTTGCGTACGGTCACTGAGTCGTCGACCACCAAAACCAGCGGCGGGCGCACCGCCGGGGTGAATTCAAGTACGCCGTTGGCTTCATTGATTGCCTGCTGCAAGGGCTGACGCGCCTGATGCGCACGCAGGTAGGCCAACAGGTCAAGGATCAGCACCACGCGGCCGTCGCCCAAAATGGTCGCCCCCGACACACCTTGCACCCCGGTAAATTGCGGCCCAAGGCTTTTGACCACGATTTCACGCGAGCCCGCCAGCGCATCCACGTGCAAGGCCACCCTCTGGTCATTGCAATGCACCAGCAACACCGGCTGCGAATGGTTTTGCCCGATCAGTTGGGGCTTACCCACGGTTTGCAGCAGTTCGCCCAGGTAACGCAGGTCGTAATCCTGGCCCGCGTAGTGGTACATGGGCGGGTCGAGCTGGTAATAGTCTTCAAGCTCGTTGGGCATCACGCGCACCAGGCCCTCAACGGTGTTAAGCGCGATGGCGTATTGCTCGTCGCTGCACTGCACCATCAAGGCACGGTTGAGTGACACGCTGAACGGCAGTCGGATCTGAAAGTGCACCCCTTGGCCCGGCACCGAGTCGATGGTCATGTTGCCGCCCAGTTGGCGCACTTCTTCGTGAACCACGTCCATGCCGACGCCGCGCCCGGAAATCTGGGTGATTTTTTCAGCGGTAGAGAAGCCCGGCTGCAAGATGAACTGCAACACGTCACGGTCGCTGACCATCATTTGCGGGTCCAACAAACCGCGCAGGATGGCCTTGCGCCGCACCGCTTCGAGCGGCACCCCGGCGCCATCATCGCGAATGTCGAACACCACGTCGCCGCCTTCGTTGGACAGCTCCAGGGTAATCAGCCCCTGCGCCGGCTTGCCGCTGGCCTCGCGGACGTCGGTAGGCTCAAGCCCGTGGTCCACGGCATTGCGCAGCATGTGCTCAAGCGGCGCGACCATGCGTTCCAGTACATTGCGGTCGATTTCAGCTTCGGCGTTGATCACGCTGAACTCGACCTGCTTGCCCAGCTCGGAGGCCACTTGGCGCACCACACGTTTGAGGCGCGGCAACACCCGTTCGAACGGCACCATGCGGGTGCCCATCAGACCTTCCTGCAATTGAGTGTTCACCCGCCCCTGTTTCTGCAACAGGCTGTAGGCGTCCTGATTGCGCGCCGCCAGGGTGGCCTTGAGGTCGAGCAAGTCCGAGGCTGACTCAAACAGCGCCCGCGACAATTGTTGCAGTTGGGAATGGCGGTCCATTTCCAGCGGGTCAAACTCGTCGTAAGCCAGGCCATCGACTTCGGCGTGCTGACGGCTGTGAATGCGGCTTTGGGTCTCGGTGTCGAGCCGACGCAACTGGTCGTGCATGCGCTCAAGGGTAGTCTGCATTTCGTTGAGGGCGATTTTGCCGTCATTGACCTGCTGCTCCAGACGCCCGCGAATCATCGAGGTTTCGCCCGCCAGGTTGACCAGGTCTTCGAGCAGTTCGGCCGGGACCTTGAGCATGTCCAGCCCCGTGCGCTCGGCTTCGGGAAGCAACCCGGCGGCGGGGTCAGGCTTGTTCACCGCCGGGCTCTGCACGGCTTGCCGGACGCTGCGCTCAACCCGCTGGATATGCTCGATCAACACCTGCGGCGACGGCACCGGCTGGCCGCTGCGCAAGGCGTCGAGCATTTGCGCCAACTGGTCGTGGCTGCGTTGTAGCAAGGTAAACAATTCAGCGCTGGGCGACAGAAAACCCAACGAAATGTCTTCAACCAGGGTTTCCAACTCGTGGGCAAAATCCCCAATGGCGCTGATTTCGACCATCCGCGCCCCGCCTTTGAGGGTGTGCAGGTCGCGCAGCAGGTTTTCGTCTTCAACGGTGTTTTGCGGCTCGGCCTGCCAACGCACCAAGGCCGCACCGGAGCTTTCCAGCAGGTCAAACGCCTCTTCCAGAAAGATATCCAGCAGCTCCGGGTCGATGCCGTTTTGCGGCCCGGCAGGCGTTGCCGCTGGCGTGGCGTTACTCGGCTCTACAGAGGCCGCGCTGCTGTGCCGAAGGGTACGAATGGCCTCGATCAGTTCAGTGGGTTCGTCCAGAGGCGTGTGGTGACGCAGTTGTTCGAGCATCACCAGCAGTTGCGCATGGCAGAGTTCCAGCAGGCGCGCCAGCGTCGGGCTCTCGCTCAAGCGGCGGTCCAGCAGCCCTTCATATAAGTGCTCCAGCTCGTGGGCCAGGTCGCCAATCGGTACGATACCGGCCATGCGCGCGCCGCCCTTGAGCGTGTGCAAGTCGCGTTGCAGCGAGGACAACGGCGCCAGGTTGTCAGGCTCATTGATCCAGCGCCGCAACGCATGGCTGGTGCTGTCGAGGATATCCACCGCCTCTTCGATAAAGATGGCGACGATTTCATCGTCCTGCTCGGCATCCAGCTGCGCCGTGGCGGCGCCCAGTTCTGTGATGTCCAGGGTCTGGTTGCCTTCATGGCGGATCAAGCCGGTGGCGTCCGGCGCCAAGCCTTCATGCAGCAGCGCCTGTAGCGCGTCGATGCGTTGCGGTTGTGGGGTGATCTCTTGCCCGGCGGCCAATTGGTCGAGCATGTTGATCAGCGCTTCCTGGGCCTCGTCGGCCTCTTGAAAGAACCGCTCGCTGACCACCAGGCTGCTTTCTTCTACCGCGCCATACAGGTCGAGCAAGGCTTCGCACAGCGCATCGACGGGCTGCAGGTCGAGCAAAAAGGCCGACTCGCCCAGGTCGGTCAGTTGGTCCAGAAGACGCTTTAGGCCGTCGCGCTCATGGGGGTGTTGCCGCCAGTGGCGCAACAATGTTTCGGCCTCGAACAGAATGTCCATGCTCTGGCCCAAAAACTCGCTGACAAGCTGCGGGTCCCGCGGGGCCGTCAACGTGCCCGAAGGCGCATTCAGGGCCATGTCCAGGCGTTTGCTGACCCATTGCCCGGTGCGTTCGATCAAGGCCCGGGCACCACGGATCTCGGCCAGCGGGTCGAGGTCCAGCTGTTTGAGGCCGCGATGCAGCAAGCTGTCGGCCTCAAGCAGCAAGTCGATTTCTTCGACGTCCAGCTCAAGGTGATGGGCCTTGTACTCACGTACCAGGTAATCCAGCGGCGCCGCCAGCTCGGCCATTCTCAGCACGCCCGCCATGTGCGCGCTGCCTTTGAGGGTGTGCATGGCCAACTGTAAATCGTCATTGGCGTACAGCGGTACGTGCTCGCTGGCCAGGTCCAGAAAGTGGTTGAGGCTGTTGAGGTGGGTTTGCGCTTCCTGGCGGAAGATATCCAGCAATTGCGGATCAAAACTGGCGCTCTGCTGCTCGATCTGCAGCGGCTGCGGGCGCCCCTTGGACAGGCTGTGGGCGCGGGCCGCGAGCTGGTCGACATCGTGATGCTGACGCTGGCTGTGGTCGGCAAATTCCTGGATCAATTGCGGCAAGAGCACCAGCGCCTCTTCCAGCAACTGATCAATCGCAGGGGACGGCGCGACCTTGCGTTCGATCACCCGGTTGAGCAAGTTCTCAACGGCCCAGGCCAGTTCCGCCAGCACCAGCGCTCGCACCATGCGCCCGCTGCCCTTAAGCGTATGAAAGGCACGCCGCAGTTCGGCCAGCGCAGCGCTGTCTGCCGGGTTGGCAGCCCATTGCGGCAAGGCGTCGTGCAGGGCAATCAAGACTTCGTCAGTCTCTTCCAGAAAAACTTCCAGCAGTTCTTCGTCCACCGGTTCTTCGTCTACCGGCGGCGGCAACAAGCTCTGCGGAATATGCTGCGCGGGCGGGTTCAACGGCAGCGGGCCGGCCAAGACCTGCGCCAGGTTTTGCATCACCTGCGGGCCTTGCGAGGTCTGCACCGCAGGCTTGGCCTTGGCGGGAGGCAAACTCAGCGACTCATCGAGCACCAGCACATTGCGCTTGGCGGGCGCGTATCCCAGCGCTGTCAGGCTCTTTTCTGCGCGCTCCAGCACCTTCTCGCTCGCAGCGCCGGGGTCCAGCGCCAAACGTTCCAGGTAGTACTCGATGCTGATCAACGCATCCGCCAGTTGATCAAGCTGCGCGTCGGCGGGCAGCGGGCCCGCCAACAGATGCTCTTCGACAAAGTCGTGGCAGCTGTTGAGCAAGCCAGAAACCCGGCGCAGCGGGATCATCGCCAGCGCGCCACGGATCTGCGTCAGCAAGCCCAGCAACGGTTGCAGGTGCTGGCGGTCGTGGCCGTCAGCCAGAAAATCAGTGATCAGGTCTTTGACCTCTTCAAGGCCAATGCGCGCCTCTTTGATCACCAGTTGGTGAATCTGAATCAGGTCCGTGGTGGGCAGGCGGCTTTCTTCTCGCGAAGACGGCTCGACATTGCCGACCATCCCGGCCAGCGTGGCTTCGACGTACAGCAAGGCGGCGGCCACATCCATCAACACCGCGTCTGTCGGTTCGCGCTGCCCTTGGGCGATGCCCTGAACCACCGCCAATTGGTCGATGATGACTTTTCGCGGCTGGCCAAAACCGAGCACCGCCAAGGTGTCGGCGATCTGGCGCAACGGCGCCATCAGGCTGCTCAACTCGGAGACGTGCAAACGGTCACTGCGCACAAACAGATCGAGGCGTTCCTTGACCCGCACCAGCTCTTCGCACAAGGCCGACACCACGGAACGCATGGCGTCACGGTCTGGCCCCGCCAGCCGCGCCCGTTCTTCGTCGACCATGGCCGCATCGGGCATGGCTTCGTCCAGCTCGTAGCGGTTTTTCAGCGCGAGCATTTTGGTGGTCGGCTGTTCGGCCTTGGCGATGTAAAACAGCAAGCTGGTGAGCAGTTCATCCGGCGCTGGCTGGTTGACGCCCTCAATACCTTGCGCCAGCAAGCGATTGAGCTCTTTGTCGGACTCATTGAGCAGGCTGCGCAACGCCGGGCTATTGGCCACACGTCCGCGCAACATGCCGTCCAGCAAGGCCGAGGCGACTTTCCACAAGGCGTTGATGGGCGCGCCCTGGCACAGGCTTTCAAGTTGGCTGAAAACGTTGGCCAGGCGCTCCAGATTGCCGCGCACATCTTCCTCACCCTGCAAACCGTTTAACGCGGCTTGCAGGGCGTGGCGCAGGGTCATGATCTGGCGCGGCCATTCGGCGGGGATCAAGTGCGCGAGGGCGGCTTGGTCCAGTGTCGGCAATGTCTGTAAATCGGGGCTGAACAGGCTGGTTTCTGACAGCAGACTTTCGCCACGGGCGGTGCGTAAATCGTTGATTAACGGCAGCACCACCAGTGGCCAGTCACGCCGGGCCGTGTGAACGCGGTCCAGGTACAGCGGCAACTGGTTGAAGGCTTGCATCAACAGGCGCAGGGCTTCTTCGCTCTGGCTGACCCGGCCCTCCTGCAAGGCGACCACCAAGTGTTCGGTTTCTTCGGCCAGCAGGGCGGCGCCATAAAACTCCACCATCAGCAGGCTGCCGTGCACCTGATGAATACATGCCAGGCACTGCTCCAGCGCCTCGGCAGAGGGCTGCAAGACATAGTCCTCAAGCGCCGTGCGCGCCTGTTTCAAGGTGTCGGCAATCTCGTCTTTAACCCATTCGAGGGCTACGTAGTCGCGCCGGTCAACCATAACAACTCCAGTCTGAATGTCGCACTACTGCGGCTCTCGGGGTTTTGGCGAGGCGGGCAAGGTGAAACCGGACACCGAGCGGCGCAGTTGGCTGGCCATCTTGGCCAGGTTACCAATGCTGTCGGCGGTGGCGGTCGAGCCGGACGAAGTTTGATGGGTGATTTGCTGAATGACGTTCATGGTCAGGGAGATCTGCGCAGCCGAGCTGGTTTGCTCTTGCGCCGCATTGGAGATGCGCTGAATGAGGTCAGCGAGGTTTTGCGACACCCCTTCGATCTCTTCCAGCGCCACCCCGGCATCGTGGGCCAAGCGCGCACCGCGCACCACTTCGGTAGTGGTTTGCTCCATGGAAATCACCGCTTCATTGGTGTCGGCCTGAATGGCCCGCACCAGCGTCTCGATTTGCCGGGTCGCCGCCGACGAGCGCTCAGCCAGACGCTGCACTTCGTCCGCCACCACGGCAAACCCGCGCCCGGCATCACCGGCCATGGACGCCTGAATAGCGGCGTTCAACGCCAGAATGTTGGTCTGGTCGGCAATGTCATCAATCAGGCTGACAATGTCGCCGATTTCCTGCGAAGACTCGCCCAACCGTTTGATGCGCTTGGCCGTGTCCTGGATCTGGTCGCGAATGTTGTCCATGCCGCGAATGGTGTTGTGCACCACTTCGTTGCCTTTGTTGGCAATCGCCACCGAACGCTCGGCCACCGCCGAGGATTCAGAGGCGTTGGCCGACACTTGATCAATCGACTGCGCCATATGCTGCACCGACCCGGACGCCTCGGCGATCTGCTGCGCCTGATGCTCCGAAGACTCCGCCAGTTGCATGGCCGAGGCCTGGGTTTCCTGCACGGCAGCCGCCACCTGGCCTGCTGTCAGGTTGATGGTGGCCACCAGTTCGCGCAGTTGGTCGATGGAATAGTTGATGGAGTCGGCAATCGCCCCAGTAAAGTCTTCGGTAACCGAGGCGGTCACGGTCAGGTCGCCGTCGGCCAGGTCTTCGATTTCGTCGAGCAGCCGCATGATCGCGTTCTGATTGCGCTCGTTCTTTTCAGCGGTTTCACGCAGTTGCCGATTGGTCTCGCGCACCATCACCAGCCCGATCAGGATGATTGATGCCAGCGCCAGCAAGCCCAGAACGTAGCCACCGATGATGTCCAGCGAGCGACCGTTGGCCAGATTCTCAAAACCGTTGGCCAGGGTTGAGGCTTCATCGAGCAGGGTCTGCGACAGGCTGAAAATGGTGTTGGCCGCTTCACGCACGTGGAACAACTGGGGCGAGGTTTCGAGAATTTCATCCACCGAGCCCGAGACAAACTGGAACAGTTCGGAAATCTCCAGCAGGCGTGCCCGGGCGTCCTTGTCTTCGACTTTAGGAATGCGCAGCCCGTCATTGCCTTCGAGCATGGCATTAAGCACTTGGCCGAAACGATTGGCATCACGGCCAAACGCATCGGCCGCCTGCGCCGCCGTTTCATCGCCCGCCAGCACCGTGTTGACCGCGCCTAATATGCGCTCGGCCAGCAACGACTGGCGCTGGGCCAATGCCACCTGGCTGGCCGGGGCGCCGCGCTGCAGCAAAATTTCGACAACTTTTTCGTACTCAACCTGGAGCTGCGGCACGGTCTCGGCCAAGGTGGCCGCCACTTGGTGCAGCGACAGCACGGTTTGCTCGCTGGCCAGAATCGCGTTGGTGCTGTCCAGCAACTGTTCCCAGTCGCGCTGAACCGACTGCATTTCTTTGTGTACCGCTACCGGCGCAGGCGGCAGTCCGGTGCTGGGGTCACCTTTTTGCAGGTACTCCCAACGCTGGCTGAAGTCGTTGCGCGCATCGCCCAGCAACTTGAACGCGGCGGCTTTGCCAGCGGCAGCTTCGGTGGCGTTTTTGGCGATGCGCTGGGACAGCACGCGCAGCTCGCCCGCGTGGCTGATGTATTGCTTGTCGTAGTTGGACTGGGTGTTGAGGTAAGCAAAGTTGGCGAACAACAGCATGATGAACACGATCAGGGCGATAAAAAGCACGATGATCTGCGAACGACTGCGCGACCCTTCCAGTGGTTTAGCGGTATTGGCTGTGCTCATCAGTCAGGCCTTGGCATCCCGTAGTAAAGCAAAAGGTAAAACGCGTGCCCCACTCACACCGCGACGGCCCAGAACTGGGGCGCCTGGGCCAGCACGAACGGGCTGAACACCCACCACTCTGGCTGGCCGGCAAAGCGTCCCTGGATAAAAGGCACCAACATCAGGTTGGGTAACGCCTGCACCTGGGTGTCCAGCTCAGTTTGGTCAAAGTGCTGCATGCCCAGCACTTCATCCACCTGCAAGCCGACAAACACGTCTTTGTATTCCAGCACCATCACCCGCCGTTGCTTGCGCAGGGGCGACGGCTCAAGCCCGAAAAAGCTGCACAGATCAATGATCGGCAGCAATTGCCCACGCAGGTTGGCCACCCCTTTAACCCACGGCTTTACCCCAGGCAGCAAGGTAAACCGTGGCTCGTGGAGGATCTCGGCGATTTCGCCCATGGGCGCCACAAAACAATGCTCGCCCATCCGAAAACCGATGCCGCTCCAACTCCCGGCCTGTGCCTGCACCGGCGCCAGACCTGCTGCCAAAGCGCGGCAGCGTTGGTCTATCTCAAACAGCAGTTCGAAGGCGGTCAGTGAGTCAGGCATTGGCAGGCCGTCATTGAGGGCGGCTGTCAGCCAGCACGTTCTTGAGCGTCAGGATCAGCTTTTGTTCGTCCACCGGTTTGGTGATGTAAGCCTTGGCGCCCTGACGCGTTGCCCAGACCATGTCGGTTTCCTGGTCTTTGGTGGTCACCATGATGACCGGAATATGGTTGGTTTCCGGGTCTTTGCTCAGTTGGCGCGTGGCCTGAAACCCATTAAGACCGGGCATCACGATGTCCATCAGCACCGCATCGGGTTTTTCCTGACGGGCCAGGGCCACGCCATCTGCGCCGTTTTCAGCCTTCAGCGCAACATGACCATGTTTTTCCAACATACCGGTCAGTTTGAACATTTCGGTCGGCGAGTCATCGACGATCAGAATGCGAGCCATGGTGTTCCCCATCTAAAAGGTAATCGGCCCTCGGGGCCGAGCGTCATTGAACGTTCGGGACGATATCAAAACCCGGTACATGGGCCTTGATGGCATTCAGCAGTTCATCTCTGCTGAAGGGCTTGGTCAAAAATTGATCAGAGCCGACAATGCGTCCCTTGGCCTTGTCAAACAAACCGTCCTTGGAGGACAACATGATCACCGGGGTCATTTTGAACGCCCGGTTGTTCTTGATCAGGGCGCACGTCTGATAGCCATCCAGGCGCGGCATCATGATGTCGACAAAAATAATGTGTGGATGATGATCAACAATCTTGGCCAACGCATCAAAACCGTCGATGGCCGTAATGACCTCGCAGCCCACGTTTTTCAGCAAGGTTTCAGCGGTCCGGCGAATGGTTTTCGAGTCATCGATCACCATCACCTTCAAGGCGCTGGAATGCGTGTCCATATGTGCCCTACCATCGCCACGGCGACCCGTTTTGTTACAACTGTGTCGCCTAAAACCGCAAATCCTTGAAGGACAAGGGCTGTAAGCACTGTGCGAGCCTTTTTAGCACAGTCGCGACCTGCAATACACACCTCTCACTGATCGCTGAAACACATCGTAGGAGCTGCCGAAGGCTGCGATCTTTTGATGTTGGCAGATCAAAAGATCGCAGCCTTCGGCAGCTCCTACGCGGTTTTTGGCCAGCAATCGACACTATGTCGCTTGACCAAGCCCCTGCTCAGCGCCACTCTGGCGCCACTTTTCTACGCCTTTTGCCCACTATTTAATCGAGGAATTTGCCATGAGCGTTCGAGTCGGGATTGTCATGGACCCCATTGCGGACATCTCCTATAAAAAGGACAGCTCGCTGGCCATGCTGCTGGCCGCACAGGCACGTGGCTGGACCCTGTTTTATATGGAGCAGCAAGACCTTTACCTGACCGAAGGCAAGGCCCGCGCGCGCATGAAGCCGCTGAAAGTGTTCGCCAACCCTGAAAAGTGGTTTGAGCTGGAGGCCGAGGCCGACACTGCCCTGAGCGATCTGGATGTGATCCTGATGCGCAAGGACCCGCCCTTCGACATGGAATTTGTGTACACCACCTATCTGCTCGAACAAGCCGAACGCGACGGTGTGCTGATCGTCAACAAGCCGCAGAGCCTGCGTGACTGCAACGAAAAACTGTTCGCCACCCAATTCACCCAGTGCACGCCACCAACCGTGGTCAGCCGTCGCGCCGATGTGTTGCGTGAATTCGCGGCGCAGTACGGCGATGTGATCCTCAAGCCGCTGGACGGCATGGGCGGCACCTCGATCTTCCGCCACCGGGTCGGTGATCCCAACCTGTCGGTGATCCTCGAAACCCTGACTGCCAACGGCACCCAGCAAATCATGGCGCAAGGCTACTTGCCGGGCATCAAGGACGGCGACAAGCGCATCCTGATGATCGACGGCGAGCCGGTGCCTTATTGCCTGGCGCGGATCCCGGCACAAGGCGAAACCCGTGGCAACCTGGCCGCTGGCGGCCGTGGCGAAGCCCGCCCGCTGAGCGAAAAGGACCGTTGGATTGCAGCCCAGGTCGGCCCAACCCTGCGTGAAAAGGGCCTGTTGTTTGTAGGATTGGACGTTATCGGTGAGCACCTGACCGAAATCAACGTCACCAGCCCGACCTGCATCCGGGAAATCGACAACGCCTTTGGTACCAACATCGGCGCACTGTTGATGGATGCGATTGAGCGCAAGCTTGAAGCTGCAAGCCACAAGCCGCAAGTTTAAAGCGGACCGGCTTTAACTTGCCGCTTGTAGCTTGCCCCTTGCAGCTAAAAACCAACATTGCGGTATCATGCCGAACCGCAAAACCCGCGATGTTGGTTTTTTATGACACTCCCCAGCGACCTGCCCCCTGAACTGCGCCACACCGGCGTGCGCGCAGCTGATCGCCTGGGTTTTGCCCTGTTTATCGCAGCCCTGCTGCATATCGCGGTGATTGTGGGCGTGGGTTTCAGCGCCAGCGAGCCCAAGCAAATCAGCAAAACCCTGGAAATTACCCTCTCGACGTTCAAGAGCGAAAAAGCCCCGGAGAAAGCTGACTTTCTGGCGCAGGACAATCAGCAAGGCAGCGGCACGCTGGACAAAAAAGCCGTGCCCAAGACCACTGAAGTGGCGCCGTTCCAGGACAACACCGTCAAAAAGGTCACCCCGCCCCCGGCCGCCAAGCCGGAGCAACCCAAGGCCGCGCCCAAAGCCGCCGTGACCACTGTGGCGCCCAAGCCTAAAAAAGCCCCGAGCGAGCCGCAAAAAACCAAGACTGAGGCGGCGCCCAAGGCCAATATTCCGACGTTCGACAGCTCGCAGCTGTCCAGCGAGATTTCCAGCCTCGAAGCCGAACTGGCCAACGAGCAGCAGTTGTATGCCAAGCGCCCTAAGATCTACCGCATGAGCGCAGCCTCGACCATGCGCGACAAAGGCGCCTGGTACAAAGAAGACTGGCGCAAGAAAATCGAGCGCGTGGGCAACCTCAATTACCCCGAGCAGGCCCGCCGCGAAAAAATCTACGGCAAGCTGCGCTTGCTGGTGTCGATCAACCGCGACGGTTCGTTACACGAGGTGCTGGTGCTTGAGTCCTCGGGGCAACCGCTGCTGGATCAGGCCGCGCAACGCATCGTGCGGCTGGCAGCACCTTTTGCACCGTTTACCGGCGACCTGGCCGATATCGACCGTTTAGAGATCATTCGTACCTGGCGCTTCGGCCCGGGGGATCAGTTGTCGAGTAATTAAGCGGCAATCTTCATCCCCTCAACTTGTCAGTTGCCCTTGTCAGCGCCACACTTACGCCCATGAAAAAGCACACGCCAACGTACCTCAAGCACCAATTGCTGATGGCCATGCCGCATATGGCCGACCCTAACTTTGCCCACACGTTGACGTATATCGTCGAACACACGGCCAATGGGGCCATGGGGCTGGTGATCAACCGCCCGATGGATCTGAATCTGGCGGACATTCTTGAGCAGTTGCGCCCCGACGTGCTTTCGTCGCCTTTGTGTCAGCACATTCCGGTCTACGGTGGCGGCCCGGTGATGGTTGATCGCGGTTTTGTCTTGCACCCCGCCACGATGAACTTTGACGCCACGGTCGAGCTGCAGGACGGGCTGGCCCTGACCACTTCGGTCGACATCCTGTTCAGCATTGCTGACGGTCGCGGCCCGCAGCGCAGCCTGATCTGCCTGGGCTACGCCGGGTGGGACGCCGGCCAACTGGAGGCCGAACTGGCCGACAACGCCTGGCTGACCTGCCCGTATTCAAGCGACATTCTGTTTGCAACCTCCAGCGAACTGCGCCTAGACGCGGCCGCCAAACACCTGGGAGTGAACCTCAATTTGTTAACCAGTCAAGCAGGCCATTCCTGATGGCCAGCCTTCGTTTATTGCTGGGTTTCGACTACGGCACCCGCTCCATCGGTGTCGCCGTGGGCCAGATGGTCACCGGCCAGGCCCGCGAGTTGTGCAACCTGAAAGCCGAAAACGGCATTCCCAAGTGGGAAGAAATCGAAAAGCTGATCAAAGAGTGGCAGCCCGACGCCATGGTGGTCGGCATGCCGCTGAACATGGACGGCACCCCGAGCGAGTTCTGCGCCCGCGCGCAAAAATTTGCCAATCGCCTCAATGGCCGCTTCAATCTGCCCGTGTTTACCCACGATGAACGCCTGACGACCTTCGAAGCCAAGGGCGAACGCCGGTCTCAGGGCGGCCAGCGTGGCAGTTACCGCGACAACCCCGTCGATGCCATCGCCGCCAAACTGGTGCTGCAAGGCTGGCTCGACGAACACCCGGCACCACCTCAAGCCTGACGCTGCGTTTGCCTCACTGACGCGCCCCATTGTTTGCGCCCGCCGCCGCACGCTTTGCCACGCGGGCCTGTTAAGGAGCCACCATGATATTGCCTGTCCCCGCTGAACTGATCTCCCAGATGGCCGTTGACCTCAAAACCCATCTGGAACGTCGCGGCATCACCGAGCCGCGTTTTATCGGCATTCGCACGGGCGGTATCTGGGTTGCTCAGGCGCTGCTGCGCGCGCTGGGCAGCGACTCGCCGCTGGGCACGCTGGACGTGTCGTTCTACCGCGACGACTTCAGCCAGAACGGCCTGCACCCGCAAGTGCGCCCCTCGGACCTGCCATTCGAAATCGAAGGCCAGCACCTGGTGCTGATCGATGACGTGCTGATGAGTGGCCGCACCATCCGCGCCGCGCTCAACGAGCTGTTCGACTATGGCCGCCCGGCCAGCGTGACCCTGGTCAGCCTGCTGGACCTGAACGCCGCCGAGCTGCCGATCCGCCCGAACGTGGTCGGCGCGACCTTGTCACTCAAGCCCACCGAGCGGGTGAAATTGTCCGGCCCGGCGCCGCTGACCCTCGAACTTCAAGATTCATCTCTAGAACCCGCCCTTTAAGAGACCATTGCGATGACGCCTCCAGACGCCAAGCGCCCGCTACAGCTCAATGATCAGGGCCAGCTGCGCCACTTCCTGTCGCTCGACGGGTTGAACCGCGAGTTGCTGACTGAAATCCTCGACACCGCAGACTCGTTCCTTGAAGTCGGCGCCCGAGCGGTTAAAAAAGTCCCGCTGCTGCGCGGCAAGACCGTGTGCAACGTGTTCTTTGAAAACTCGACCCGCACCCGCACCACGTTCGAAATGGCCGCCCAGCGCCTCTCGGCTGACGTGATCACGCTGAACGTGTCGACCTCGTCGGCGAGCAAGGGCGAAACCCTGCTCGACACCCTGCGCAACCTGGAAGCCATGGCCGCTGACATGTTCGTGGTGCGCCACGGTGACTCCGGCGCCGCGCACTTTATTGCCGAGCACGTATGCCCGCAGGTCGCGATCATCAACGGCGGCGACGGCCGCCACGCGCACCCGACCCAGGGCATGCTCGACATGCTCACGATTCGTCGGCACAAAGGCGGCTTTGAAAACCTTTCGGTGGCCATTGTTGGCGACATTCTGCACTCACGGGTGGCGCGCTCGAACATGATCGCCCTGAAAACCCTGGGCTGTAAGGACATCCGCGTGATCGCGCCGAAAACCCTGTTGCCGATCGGAATCGAGCAATACGGCGTGAAGGTGTACACCGACATGAACGAAGGCCTGAAAGACGTCGACGTGGTGATCATGTTGCGCCTGCAACGCGAGCGCATGGCCGGTGGCCTGCTGCCGAGCGAGGGCGAGTTCTACCGCCTGTTCGGCCTGACCACGGCACGTCTGGCGGGCGCCAAGCCAGACGCCATCGTCATGCACCCCGGCCCGATCAACCGTGGCGTGGAGATTGAGTCGGCGGTGGCCGACGGCCCGCACTCGGTGATCCTCAACCAGGTGACTTACGGCATCGCGGTGCGCATGGCGGTGTTGTCCATGACTATGAGCGGGCAAACCGCCCAGCGCCAAATCGAACAGGAGAAGGCCCAGTGAAACTCAGCATTCTCGGCGCCCGCGTCATCGATCCTGCCAGCCAGTTGGATCAAATCACCGACCTGCACCTGGAAGCAGGCAAAATCGTCGCCATTGGCGCCGCACCTGCCGGCTTCACCCCAAGCCAGACCCTCGACGCCAAAGGCCTGGTAGCCGCACCGGGGCTGGTTGACCTGAACGTCGCCCTGCGCGAGCCGGGTTACAGCCGCAAAGGCACCATCGCCAGCGAAACCCGTGCCGCTGCGGCCGGTGGCGTGACCAGCCTGTGCTGCCCGCCACAGACCAAGCCGGTGCTCGACACCTCGGCTGTGGCTGAACTGATCCTCGACCGCGCCCGTGAGGCCGGCAACTGCAAAGTGTTCCCGATTGGCGCCCTGAGCAAAGGCCTCGACGGCGAACAACTGGCCGAGCTGATTGCCCTGCGTGACGCCGGTTGCGTAGCCTTCGGCAACGGCCTCAACAGCTTCGCCAATACCCGCACCCTGTGCCGGGCGCTGGAATACGCGGCGACGTTCGACCTGACGGTGATCTTCCATTCCCAAGACCGTGACCTGGCAGAAGGCGGCATCGCCCATGACGGCCCGATGGCGGCTTTCCGTGGTTTGCCGGGCATCCCGGAAACCGCCGAGACCGTGGCCCTGGCCCGCGACCTGTTGCTGGTTGAGCAAAGCGGCGTACGTGCGCACTTCAGCCAGCTGACCAGCGCACGCGGTGTGGCGCTGATTGCTCAGGCGCAGGCACGCGGCTTGAAAGTGACCGCCGATGTGGCGCTGTATCAGCTGATTTTGACGGATGAGGCGCTGGTGGATTTCTCCAGCGTGTACCACGTGCAACCGCCGCTGCGCACCCGCGCAGACCGCGACGGATTGCGTGCAGCGGTGAAGTCGGGCGTGGTGCAGGCGATTTCCAGCCATCACCAGCCACACGAGCGTGACGCCAAACTGGCACCGTTCGGCGCGACTGAACCGGGCATGAGCAGCGTTGAACTGCTGCTGCCATTGGCAATGACGTTGGTAGAAGACGGTTTGCTGGACTTGCCGACCTTGCTCGCACGCCTCAGCGCGGGCCCGGCCCAGGCCTTGCGCCTGCCCGCTGGCAGCTTGACGGTGGGTGCACCGGCTGACCTGGTGTTGTTCGACCCGGCCGCGTCGACCGTGGCCGGTGAGAAGTGGTATTCCAAGGGCGACAACTGCGCGTTCCTCGGCCACTGCCTGCCGGGCGCCGTGCGTTACACGCTGGTGAATGGGCGGATCAGTTACGAGGGCTAAGGCCCCATCTGACCTTTGTAGGAGCGAGCTCGTCTCGCGATCTTTTGATTGTTTAAAAGATCGCGAGGCAAGCTCGCTCCTACAGGTTTTGGCGTTGGCTTAACGACGATCAGCGTTCTCAATCGAGATCTGGTCGTTCAAGGTCCAGAAGTCATACAGCACGCCAATCAGGAAGAAACCGCCCGTCAGCAGGTAAAGGATCCCGGTGATCCACTTGCCCATGTACATGCGGTGCACGCCAAACACTCCCAGGAACGTCAGCAGGATCCACGCCACGTTGTAGTCCGTGCTCCCCGCGGTAAACCGCAGGTCGGCTTCACGGTCCATGCTCGGGATCAGGAACAAGTCGATCAGCCAGCCGATCCCCAACAAACCAAACGTGAAAAACCAGATCGTCCCGGTCACCGGCTTGCCGTAATAGAAGCGGTGCGCCCCCAGAAAACCAAAAATCCAGAGCAAATAACCCAGCACCTTGCTGTGGGTATCGTGCTGTGTTGCGTCTCGATAGCCGCTCATAAATGCCCTCTTTGCCAGTGATAGAAAAAATTTCTGATTTTTTTTGTGACTTTTTTACTGTCTCGCAACAGGTAAAAGTGTCTTACAAAAAATGGCTCAAAGCCTTGTACTACCTGACCTGTACCGTTTTCCTGTGACAATTTGTCACCGTCCTACGCCCTTTTGACCCTCAAGTCGAGTCGACAAACGGCCTGAGAAAGGACAAAAAAGCTGTTATAAAGTTTCGCGCTAATAACCATTGAGCCCTGCCGAATGCGTCCTTTATTCAAGACATGGCTAACCATTTGCCTTTTAATGCCACTGGCCGCCCACGCCACCAACCGTGAGCAACATCTTCCGTCCGGCTTCACTGGCTACACCGCAAAGTCATCTGCGAGTGCGCCTTATGTTGCCACTAACAGCAAAACCAAGGTTGTATCACGCCCAACAGCGAGTAAAGCCCACCGCAAGGCCCCCGGCAAAATTGCCACTGCTTCTTTGGCAGCCGCCAACAAGCAAAGCAGTGCCGTACTGAGCCGCGCCGTGAACGTGTTGGGTACTCCTTATCGTTGGGGCGGTAGCAGCCCAAGTAAAGGGTTTGATTGCAGCGGTTTGGTGAAATATGCGTTTAACGACGTTAAAGCCGTTAATTTGCCGCGCAGTTCCAGCGAAATGGCCAGCGGCCATGGGCAAAAAGTTGATCGCAAGGATTTGAAACCCGGCGACTTGCTGTTTTTCAACATCAAGAGCCGCAAGGTCAACCACGTCGCCATTTATCTGGGCAACGACCGGTTTATCCACGCGCCGCGCCGCGGTAAGTCGGTGACCATCGACACCCTGAAAAAGCCTTACTGGCAGAGCCACTACGTGGTTGCCAAGCGCGTGTTGCCTAAAGAGACCCTGCGGGTCGCTCAGCGCTAAATCCTGCCTGTAAGAGCGAGCTTGCCTCGCGATCTTTTGACTGTTTAAAAGATCGCGAGGCAAGCTCGCTCCTACACGGTTATATCAAGCCGTTTTCCTTCAGCCGCTTCAGGCTCATCTCCAGTGTCTGCATCCCTGCCGCCGCGCCGGTCTGGATCGCCGAGACCATCTGCGCCACTTTGTTTTCCCGGATCAGGTTACGAATCGCAGGCGTGGCCAGCATGATTTCGTGCGCCGCGACCCGGCCTTCGCCCACCCGCTTGACCAATGTTTGCGCAATCACCCCTTGCAGTGACTCAGACAACATCGTGCGCACCATGGCCTTTTCATCGGCGGCGAACACGTCAATGATGCGGTCGACGGCTTTGGCCGCTGATGCGGTGTGCAACGTCGCCAGCACCAGGTGCCCGGTTTCTGCCGCCGTCAGCGCCAGGCGGATGGTCTCCAGGTCGCGCAGTTCTCCGAGCATGATCACGTCCGGGTCTTCACGCAGCGCCGACCGTAGCGCCGCCGCCACGCTGTGGGTGTCGCGGTGCACTTCGCGCTGGTTGATCAGGCACTGGCGGGGCGCGTGCAGGTACTCAATCGGGTCTTCGATGGTAAGGATGTGCTGTTGGCGGGTTGCGTTGATGTGATCAATCATTGCGGCCAGGGTGGTGCTCTTGCCCGAGCCCGTCGCGCCGGTGACCAGCACCAGCCCCTGTGACAGGCCACAGAGCCCTTTAAACACCTCACCCAGCCCCAACCCTTCCAGGCTGGGGACTTGCGACGTAATGCTGCGAAACACCGCCCCGGCTCCGCGCTGCTGCTCAAAGGCATTGACCCGAAAGCGTCCCAGTCCGGGCACTGCGTACGAAAAATCAGCTTCGTGGGCGGATTCAAAGGCTGAACGCTGCGCGCTATTCATCACGCTGTGGATAAGTTCACGCACCGCGGCCGGGGTCAGCACCGGCAGGTCGCTACGCTGTATGTCACCATCCACCCGCAGCATGGGCGCCACGCCCGCTGACAGGTGCAGGTCTGATGCCCCGTGTTTGACGCTGAACGCCAACAGGTCGGCGATATCCATACCCCCTCCCAATTCCAGTAGAATGCCGCAGACTTTTACAACGGCGGGCTTAATTGAATGTCCACGATAGCAGGCAACATTGCTCAGGTTGAGGCGCGTATCCGTGCAGCGGCAGAGGCTGTGCAACGTGATGTAACGAGCATTCACTTACTCGCGGTCAGCAAGACCAAACCCGCAGCCGCCCTGCGCGAGGCGTACGCCGCCGGCATTCGCGATTTTGGCGAGAATTATCTGCAAGAAGCCCGTGCCAAACAGATCGAATTAACCGACCTGCCCTTGAGTTGGCACTTCATCGGCCCCATTCAATCGAACAAGACGCGTGAGATCGCCGAGCATTTTGCGTGGGTGCATTCCGTAGACCGCTTGAAGATTGCCCAGCGCCTCTCGGAACAACGCCCGGCCGACTTGCCCCCGCTCAATATCTGCATTCAGGTTAATGTCAGCGGTGAGGCCAGCAAGTCAGGCTGCACGCCTGAGGACCTGCCAGCCCTGGCGGCGGCAATCCAGGCGTTGCCACGTTTGACGTTGCGCGGTTTGATGGCGATTCCGGAACCCACCGAGGTGCGCGCCGAGCAAGACGCCGCGTTTGCCAAGGTACGATCATTGCAACAAAGCCTGAACATGGGGCTCGATACACTCTCCATGGGCATGAGCCACGACCTGGAGTCGGCCATTGCCCAAGGCGCGACGTGGGTGCGTGTCGGCACCGCGTTGTTTGGCGCCCGCGATTACGGCCAGGCTTGAGACACTCGCCCAACTTTTATAAGGATCGGTTATGAGCAAAACGCGTATTGCCTTTATCGGGGCCGGCAACATGGCTTCCAGCCTGATCGGCGGCCTGCGGGCCAAAGGTCTGGATGCTGCACAGATCCGCGCCTGCGATCCCGGCGCCGAGACCCGGGCCAAGGTCGCGGCCGAGCACGGCATTGAGGTTTTCGCCGACAACGCGCAGGCCGTGCAAGACGCTGACGTGATTGTGATTGCGGTCAAACCGCAAGCCATGAAGGCCGTGTGCCTGGACCTGCGCCCGCACCTCAAACCGCATCAATTGTTGGTGTCGGTAGCCGCCGGCATCACCAGCGCCAGCCTGCTGAACTGGGTCGGTGCACAGCCGCTGGTTCGCTGCATGCCGAACACCCCGGCCTTGCTGGGCAAGGGCGTGAGCGGTCTGTTCGCCACTGAGTCGGTGACCGCCGAACAGCGTCAGCAAGCCGACGAGCTGCTGTCTGCCGTGGGCATCGTGGTGTGGGTCGACACTGAAGCACAGATCGACGCAGTAACCGCCGTGTCGGGCAGCGGCCCGGCGTATTTCTTCCTGCTGATCGAAGCCATGACCGCCGCTGGCGTCAAGCTCGGCCTGCCCCGTGAAGTGGCCGAGCAACTGGCGCAACACACCTCGCTGGGGGCTGCCCACATGGCCGTGTCCAGCGGCATCGACGCGGCTGAGCTGCGCCGCCGGGTCACTTCGCCCGCGGGCACCACCGAAGCGGCGATCAAGTCGTTCCAGGCAGACGGCTTTGAAGCCATCGTCGAAAAAGCATTGAGTGCCGCCGCGCACCGCTCGGCCGAAATGGCCGAACAATTGGGTCAATAAAGGAGCACATGATGTCTGGACTTAATGGCGCTGCCATTTTTGTGATTCAAACCCTGGGTAGCCTCTACCTGCTGATCGTGCTGCTGCGTTTTATCCTGCAACTGGTCCGCGCCAACTTCTACAACCCGCTGTGCCAGTTCACCGTGCGCGCCACGCAACCGTTGCTCAAGCCGATGCGCCGGGTGATCCCGAGCCTGTTCGGGCTGGACATGTCATCGCTGGTGCTGGCCATTCTGGTGCAGATGGTGATCTTCGCCGTGGTCCTGACGCTGAGCTACATGTCCTTCAACATCCTCGGGCTTCTGGCCTGGGCGTTGATCGGCGTGTTTACGCTGTTTTTGAAGGTGTTCTTCTTCGCCATCATCATCAGCGTGATCCTCTCGTGGGTTGCACCGGGCGGCGCCAGCCCGGCCGCTGAGCTGGTTAACCAGATCACCGAGCCTGCCCTGGCTCCGTTCCGCCGTATGCTGCCGAGCATGGGCGGCCTGGATATCTCGCCGATTCTGGCGTTCATGGTCATCCAGTTGCTGCAAAGCTACGTCATCCCGCCTTTGGCGATGTACGTCGGCATGCCGGTCGTGCTGTTCGGCCTGATCTAACGAAAAAACCTGTAGGAGCGAGCTTGCCTCGCGATCTTTTAAAACATCAAAAGATCGCGAGACAAGCTCGCTCCTACAGAGGTTTGAGCATTGCTTGCCGCTCTGCCCCCCGCTCATTAGACTTACGCCTCATTTGAATGAGAGCAGGGTCAATGCCAGCTGCCTTTCCCCCCGATTCCGTTGGTCTGGTCGTGCCGCAAATCGCGCACTTCAGCGAACCGCTGGCGTTAGCCTGTGGCCGTTCACTGCCTGCCTATGATCTGATTTACGAAACCTATGGCCAGCTCAATGCAACGGCCAGCAATGCCGTGCTGATCTGCCATGCGCTTTCCGGGCATCACCATGCGGCCGGTTACCACAGTGCCGACGAGCGCAAGCCCGGCTGGTGGGACAGCTGTATCGGCCCCGGCAAGCCGATCGACACCAACAAGTTCTTCGTGGTCAGCCTCAACAATCTTGGCGGCTGCAATGGCTCAACCGGCCCAAGCAGCCTCAACCCTGAAACCGGCCGCCCGTTTGGCGCCGATTTCCCGGTGCTGACTGTGGAAGACTGGGTGCACAGCCAGGCTCGCCTGGCCGACCGTCTGGGCATCAACCAGTGGGCAGCCGTGATCGGCGGCAGCCTGGGCGGCATGCAGGCGTTGCAGTGGAGCATCAGCTACCCGGATCGCCTGCGCCATTGCCTGGCCATTGCCTCGGCGCCCAAATTGTCCGCGCAGAACATCGCGTTCAACGAAGTGGCGCGTCAGGCCATCCTCACCGACCCTGAGTTCCACGGCGGCTCGTTCCAGGAACAAGGCGTGATCCCCAAGCGTGGCCTGATGCTGGCGCGCATGGTCGGGCACATCACTTACCTGTCCGATGACTCCATGGGCGAAAAATTCGGCCGTGGCCTGAAAAACGAAAACCTCAACTACGACTTTCACAGCGTCGAGTTCCAGGTAGAAAGCTACCTGCGCTATCAGGGCGAGGAGTTTTCCGGGCGTTTCGACGCCAATACCTACCTGTTGATGACCAAAGCGCTGGACTACTTCGACCCGGCCGCCAACTACAACGACGACCTGGCCAAAACCTTTGCCGGGGCCAAGGCACGCTTTTGCGTTATGTCATTCACCACCGACTGGCGCTTCTCGCCGGCGCGCTCGCGTGAACTGGTGGATGCGCTGATGGCGGCGAAAAAAGACGTTTGCTACCTCGAGATCGATGCACCGCAGGGCCATGACGCCTTCCTGATTCCGATCCCGCGCTACCTGCAAGCCTTCAGCAATTACATGAACCGAATAGACCTGTGAGAACGCCATGAGAGCCGACCTGGAAATCATCCAAGACTGGATCCCCGCTGGCAGCCGCGTACTCGACCTCGGTTGTGGTGATGGCGAACTGCTGAGCTGGCTGCGCGACAACAAGCAAGTCACCGGCTACGGCCTGGAAAACGACCCGGACAACATTGCCGAGTGCGTGGCCAAAGGCATCAACGTGATCGAGCAAGACCTGGACAAAGGGCTGGGCAACTTTGCCAGCAACAGCTTCGACATCGTGGTCATGACCCAGGCGCTGCAAGCGGTGCACTACCCTGACCGGATCCTCGACGAGATGCTGCGCGTCGGCCGCCAGTGCATCATCACCTTCCCGAACTTCGGTCACTGGCGTTGCCGCTGGTATCTGGCCAGCAAAGGTCGCATGCCTGTTTCCGAATTTCTGCCGTACACCTGGTACAACACGCCGAACATTCACTTCTGCACCTTCGAAGACTTTGAAGAGCTGTGCCGTGAGCGCGAAGCCCGCGTGATCAACCGCCTTGCTGTAGATCAACAACACCGGCACGGATGGGCGAGTAAGTTATGGCCTAACCTGTTGGGTGAGATTGGCATTTACCGTGTCAGCAGTCCTGGCCTGCAGGATCATCAAATCGCGGTTTAAATCAGGGTTCACAAGGAGAAGGGCTATGGGTCGGATTGGATTACTGCTGCTGTCGATGTGCTTCGCCGTTCAGGCGATGGCTGCGGGGGCCACCCAGGTGGGCGGCACCGTGGTGAACTACAACGCCTTCATGACCAACTTCCTGAGCCCTGAGATCACCGCCAGGTACGGCCTGCAACGCAGTGACCAACTGGGTGCGCTGAACTTCAACCTGTCCAAAGATGATCAAAAAATAGCCAGCACGATCAAGGGCACTTACCGCGAAACTGGTGATAAAAAAGCTAAACCGCTCACCTTCAAACAGGTGATCAATGACCAGGGGGCGATTGATTACTTCGCCCAGTTCCCGGTCCAGCCCGCTAAAGTCTATGTGTTCGCCATTGAGCTTAAGGTCAACGGTGAAACCAAAGACATCGAATTTTCCCAAGAGGTCGCTCCGCTCCAATGATTAACCTTACGCAACTGGTTTTGGCTAGCCACAACGCCGGCAAACTCAAAGAACTTCAGGCCATGCTCGGCGAGTCGGTGCAGTTGCGCTCGATTGGAGAATTCAGCAGCGTTGAGCCGGATGAAACCGGCTTGTCGTTCGTTGAAAACGCGATTCTTAAAGCGCGCAACGCGGCACGTATCTCGGGCTTGCCGGCACTGGCAGACGACTCGGGGCTGGCGGTGGACTTTCTCGGGGGCGCACCGGGCATTTACTCGGCCCGTTATGCCGACGGCAAAGGCGATGCGGCGAACAACGCCAAGCTGCTCGACGCCTTGAAAGACGTGCCAGAAGCCGAGCGCGGCGCGCAATTTGTGTGCGTGCTGGCGCTGGTACGCCACGCTGACGACCCGCTGCCAATTATCTGCGAAGGCTTGTGGCACGGCCGCATCCTGCACGCGGCCAGCGGCGAGCACGGTTTTGGTTACGACCCGCTGTTTTGGGTGCCGGAGCGCAACTGCTCCAGCGCTGAACTCAGCCCGGCCGAGAAAAACCAGTTGAGCCACCGCGCCCGCGCCATGGACTTGCTGCGTCAGCGTTTGGGCCTGAAATGACCCATGACACCCCTTCACAGCCGCTCTATCTGGGTGCGGCTGGCTTTACTCAGCAGGCGCCGCGCGCGCCGCTGACGCAACTGCCACCCCTGTCGCTCTACATCCATATTCCGTGGTGCGTGCGCAAATGCCCGTACTGCGACTTCAACTCGCACACTGCAAGCCCGGTGTTGCCCGAAGAAGAATACGTCGACGCGCTGCTGGCCGA
Organism: Pseudomonas sp. FSL R10-1350; assembly: GCF_009600525.1. NCBI lineage: Bacteria > Pseudomonadati > Pseudomonadota > Gammaproteobacteria > Pseudomonadales > Pseudomonadaceae > Pseudomonas > Pseudomonas sp. FSL R10-1350. Next base: position 22,674 of record NZ_WIVR01000032.1, on the reverse strand, counting down.
CCTCGATCAAGACCTGCACGCGGTCTATGGCCGCGAGCTGAGCTCGATCTTTTTTGGCGGCGGCACGCCGAGCCTGTTCAGCGCCCAGGCGCTGGGCCGCTTGCTCAAGGGGGTCGAAGCGCGCATCCCGTTTGCCAGCGACATCGAAATCACCCTCGAAGCCAACCCCGGCACATTTGAGCAAGAAAAGTTTGTGGCCTACCGCCAACTGGGGATCAATCGCCTGTCGATTGGCATCCAGAGTTTTCAGCAAGAAAAACTCCAGGCACTGGGCCGTATCCACAACGGTGACGAAGCCGTGCGCGCCGCCGGGATGGCGCGTCAGGCGGGCTTTGATAACTTCAACCTCGACTTGATGCACGGTTTGCCCGATCAGAGCCTGGAAGACGCCCTGAGCGACCTGCGCCAGGCCATTGCCCTCAAACCGACACATCTGTCGTGGTATCAACTGACGCTGGAACCCAACACGGTGTTCTGGAACAAGCCGCCTGATTTGCCCGAAGACGACACCTTGTGGGACATCCAGGAAGCGGGCCAGGCGTTGCTCGCCGAACACGGCTACGCCCAATACGAAGTGTCGGCCTACGCCCAGCCGGGTCGCCCGGCGCGGCACAACCTGAACTACTGGAGCTTTGGTGACTTTATCGGTATTGGCGCTGGCGCTCATGGGAAATTGAGCCATCCTGATGGCCGAATCGTCCGCACCTGGAAGACCCGTCTTCCAAAGGACTACCTCAATCCAGCCAAAAACTTTCAAGCCGGTGAGAAAACCCTGACAGCGGAAGAGCTACCTTTTGAGTTTCTAATGAACGCCTTGCGTCTTACCGACGGCGTCGACTCATCGCTCTACCCGCAGCGCACCGGTTTGCCCCTTCAGAGTTTGAATGAGGGACGGCAGGCGGCAGAACAAAGCGGCTTATTGCAGGTCGAACCGACACGCTTGGCGGCGACCGCCCGAGGGCAGTTGTTTCTCAACGACTTGTTACAGCACTTTCTGATCTAAGGAACGCGAATGGACTTGGTACTTGACCTGCTTGCCACCGTGTCACGCTGGAGCCGCAGCCATCTCTCCGAGATATCCCTGGCCCTGATTGGCTGCCTGCTGGTGCTGTTTGGTGCGGACTTTAAAGGGTGGGTCGAACAGCGTCTGGGCAGCATCGCCGGTGCCTTGCGCGTTCCCTTGATGGCCCTGCTGTGCCTGATCGGCAGCGGCGCCGCCCTGATCTACGCCACCCCATGGGTTGAGCGCGGCCTGAGCCAATTCAACAACTACAGCCTTGCGCCGGTGTTGTTGGTAGTACTGGTGTTGATCGGCGTAGTCGCAGATCGCCGCGGATAACCCCGCATAAACCATCCGTAGCAGCTGCCGAGCTCCGCGAGGCTGCGTCCGATTGCGTAGCGATCGTAAATGCTGAATGCCAGATCTAACTGAAGCACCGTGGCAACCCATTTACGACGACTGCGTCGTCGGACGTAGCCTCGCGGAGCTCGGCAACTGCTACGAGGTTTCTGGCACGTAATACGACTATGGGAGCTGGCAAGCCAGCTGCCTCAGATTTAACGTTTACGCCAACTTCTCGAACTTCAAATCCCACACGCCATGCCCAAGACGTTCGCCACGGCGTTCGAATTTGGTCACCGGGCGCTCGGCCGGGCGCGGGACGCACTGGCCGTCTTCGGCCAGGTTGCGGTAACCCGGCGCGACGTTCATGACTTCCAGCATGTACTCGGCATACGGTTCCCAGTCGGTCGCCATGTGCAGCACGCCACCCACTTTCAGCTTGGAACGCACCAGTTCGGCAAACGATGCCTGGACGATGCGGCGCTTGTGGTGACGGCTCTTGTGCCATGGGTCCGGGAAGAACAGCAGCAGGCGGTCGAGGCTGTTGTCAGCCACGCAGCGGGTCAGGACTTCGATCGCGTCGCAGTCGTATACCCGCAGGTTAGTCAGGCCCTGGGTCAGCACGCCGTTAAGCAGCGCGCCCACACCCGGACGGTGAACCTCGACGCCGATGAAGTCTTGCTCAGGCGAAGCCGCCGCCATTTCCAGCAGGGAGTGACCCATGCCGAAGCCGATTTCCAAGGTGCGCGGGGCCGAGCGACCAAACACCTGGTCGTAATCGACCGGCGCATCGGCCAGCGGCAGCACGTACAGCGGCGCGCCTTGATCCAGGCCGCGTTGCTGGCCTTCGGTCATGCGCCCGGCACGCATCACAAAGCTCTTGATGCGGCGGTGCTGGCGGTCGTCGCCTTCTTCCAGGGTTGGGGTGTCGAGTGATTCAGTCATCAGTGGCTCTTACTTGATCAGACCATCCAGCGGCGAGGAGGCGCTGGCATAGAGTTTTTTCGGCATGCGCCCGGCCAGATACGCCAGACGGCCCGCCACAATGGCGTGCTTCATGGCTTCGGCCATGATGATTGGATGCTGGGCGTTGGCGATGGCTGAGTTCATCAGCACGGCTTCGCAGCCCATTTCCATGGCGATGGTGGCGTCGGAGGCAGTGCCTACGCCCGCGTCCACCAGCACCGGGATTTTCGCTTCTTCCAGAATGATCCGCAGGTTGTACGGGTTGCAGATGCCCAACCCCGTGCCGATCAGGCCCGCCAGCGGCATGACCGCGATGCAGCCCATGGCTTCAAGCTCGCGGGCGATGATCGGGTCATCGCTGGTGTACACCATCACGTCAAAACCGTCCTGGACCAGCACTTCGGCGGCCTTGAGGGTTTCGATCACGTTCGGGAACAGGGTTTTCTGGTCTGCCAGCACTTCAAGTTTGACCAGGTTGTGGCCGTCGAGCAGCTCACGGGCCAGTCGGCAGGTACGCACGGCTTCAACCGCGTCGTAGCACCCGGCGGTGTTCGGCAGGATGGTGTAGCGATCTGGCGGCAACACGTCGAGCAGGTTCGGCTCGCCGGGGTTTTGCCCGATGTTGGTACGACGCACAGCGACGGTGACGATTTCTGCGCCCGAGGCTTCGATGGCCAGGCGGGTTTCTTCCAGGTCACGGTATTTGCCGGTGCCTACCAGCAAACGCGACTGGTACGTACGGCCGGCCAACACGAAAGGCTTGTCGCTGCGAACATTGCTCATCGGGAATCCTCTTCTGATTGTGTGCACTGTGGACAGGAGTGAAGCGGGGCCAGGTGACTAGCCGCCACCGATGGCATGAACCACTTCGACCTGATCGCCTTCTTTGAGCACCGTTTCGCCATGCTGGCTGCGCGGCACGATGTCCAGGTTAAGCTCGACGGCGACACGACGGCCTGTCAGTTCCTGGAGGGCCAACAAGCCAGCGACGGTCTCGCCGTCCGGCAGTTCAAAGGATTCACCGTTCAACTGAATGTGCATGCGCGACGCTGCCATCATTTTTAGGGGTCAGCATTCTAGCCCGATCAGTCAGGGCGACCCAAGCCATTCGTCCTACAGACTTAACTAACGCGCCAGGCGGCCAGCCCCAGGCATAACCAGCCCGCCAAAAAGCCGAGGCCACCGATGGGGGTAATCATCCCCAGCTTGCTGATGCCGGTCATTGTCAGCACGTACAAACTGCCGGAGAACAGCACAATGCCCAGCGCAAAACAGATACCGGCCCACGTCACCAGCCGGCTTTGCAGTTGCGTTGCCAGCAGCGCGACGCCGATCAAGGCCAGAGCGTGGACCAGTTGATAGGTCACGCCGGTATGAAAAATAGCCAGGTATTGCTCACTCAGGCGGCCTTTCAGGCCATGGGCCGCGAATGCGCCGAGGGCAACGCCGGTAAAGCCAAAGAAGGCGGCCAACATCAGGAAAACACGCAACATGGTTCACTCCCTTCAGGGTCATCGAATAGCGCAGGGTCTGTATAATGGCCCGCTCAACGGGTTCGGCCAAGCCATCTATGCTGCGTAATCTTCTACATCGCGTCCTTAAAGCCCTGCTGTGGTTTGCAGCGGGCAGTGCGTTGCTGGTGCTGATTTTCCGCTGGGTGCCGCCGCCGGGCACCGCGCTGATGGTCGAGCGCAAGGTTGAATCGTGGTTCGACGGCCAGCCCATTGACCTGCAACGCAGCTGGCGGCCCTGGGATGACATCTCCAACGAGCTGAAAGTCGCGGTGATTGCCGGCGAAGATCAGAAATTCGCCGAGCACTGGGGCTTTGACTTCAGCGCGATCAGGGCGGCGTTCGTGCATAACGAAAAGGGCGGCACCGTGCGCGGCGCCAGCACGCTGAGCCAGCAGGTGTCGAAAAACCTGTTTTTGTGGTCGGGCCGCAGTTGGCTGCGCAAAGGGCTCGAAGCCTGGTTTACCGGGTTGATTGAGCTGTTGTGGCCCAAGCAGCGGATCCTTGAGGTGTACCTCAATAGCGCCGAATGGGATGAAGGGGTGTTTGGCGCACAGGCCGCGGCACAGCATCACTTTGGCGTCGACGCCAAAAACCTCTCGCGCCAGCAGGCCAGCCAGCTGGCCGCCGTATTGCCCAACCCGCGTAACTGGAGCGCCAGCCACCCGACGCCCTACGTGGCCAGCCGCGCTGCCTGGATTCGCCAGCAAATGCGCCAATTGGGCGGCGACAATTACCTCACCACCCTGAACACCTCCCGCAGCGACAAGCCCTGGGCGGAGTAAACCAACTGGAACTGCCGCACCGTCTTCGACGCCGCGCTGTCGCGCAGCAAACAGGCTACCGACTATCTCTAGCATCCCCCAATCGGTTCCCTCTCCTTCGGGAGAGGCGTGGTGAGAGGCGTCTTAGATCAAGATCAAAAGATCGCGAGGCAAGCTCGCTCCTACAGGGTATTTGCCCACAAACAAAAACGCCCCGATCAGATCGGGGCGTTTTTTGACAGTCGCGTTAAGCGGCGATCGAGAGTTTGAGCTTGTTCATCGCGCTTTTTTCCAGCTGACGAATACGCTCTGCAGACACGTTGTACTTTTGCGCCAGGTCGTGCAGCGTGGCTTTCTCTTCAGCCAACCAGCGCTGATACAGAATGTCACGGCTACGGTCGTCCAACACTTCCAGCGCTTCGTGCAGGTTGGTGTTGGAGTTGTCGGTCCAGTCAGCATCTTCCAGTTGACGCGCCGGATCGTACCGGTGGTCTTCCAGGTAGTTGGCTGGCGACTGGAATGCACTGTCGTCGTCAGCTTCTGCTGCCGGATCAAAGGCCATGTCCTGACCGGTCAGGCGGCTTTCCATTTCGCGCACTTCGCGAGGCTCTACGCCCAGGCTTTCAGCCACGCGATGGACTTCTTCGTTGTTCAGCCAGGCCAGACGTTTTTTCTGGCTGCGCAGGTTGAAGAACAGTTTGCGCTGCGCCTTGGTGGTCGCGACTTTCACGATCCGCCAGTTACGCAGAATGAACTCGTGGATCTCTGCCTTGATCCAGTGCACGGCGAACGACACCAGACGCACACCCATTTCGGGGTTGAAGCGTTTGACCGCCTTCATCAGGCCGACGTTACCTTCCTGGATCAGGTCTGCCTGAGCCAGGCCATAACCCGAGTAACTACGGGCAATGTGTACAACAAAACGCAGGTGGGCGAGCACCATCTGCCGAGCCGCCCCCAAATCCTGCTCATAGTAGAGACTCTCGGCCAGTTCACGCTCCTGCTCAGGTGTCAGCAGTGGAATGCTGTTCACCGTGTTGACATAGGCCTCCAGGTTCGCACCGGGGACCAACGCATACGCAGGTTGCAAAGAAGTGGTCATACGAATAAACCTCCGTCTCACATAACTCGTGCAGTTCAGCACTGCGAAAGTTGACCGGAAACTGTGAAAAAAGTTCCGAAAAAAGCTGAAAAGGTCAACATGTATAAAGCAATTACTTAGGCGAAAGCTCACGTAAGTGACGTGCGACTGCAATCCATGCACCGATATACCCTAACAGCACCGCGCCAAGCAATAGCGACAGACCATCGGCTACCGGCACTCCGGCCAGCGCAAAATCGCTGCCATACAATCCCGCCAGCCCGACAACCGCGTCGTTGAGCCAGTTCAAACCGAATGCCAACACCCCCCAGGAAAGAATCCCGGCGCCAAACCCGTAAAGCGCGCCCATGTACAGAAACGGCCTACGCACGTAGCTGTCTGTACCACCGACCAGCTTGATCACTTCAATTTCGATCCGACGGTTCTCGATGTGCAGACGAATGGTGTTACCGATCACCAGCAGCAACGCCGAGACCAGCAAAACGGTCAAACCGAACACAAAACGGTCACCCAGCTTGAGGATCGCCGCCAAGCGTTCGACCCAGACTAGATCAAGTTGCGCCTGTTGCACTTTCGGCAACTCGGAAAGTCGTTCGCGCAGGGCTTCAAGGGTGGCTTTATCGACCTCATTGGGGGTCACCAGCACCACGCCCGGCAACGGGTTGTCCGGCAGCTCTTTGAGCGCTTCGCCCAAGCCAGACTGCTGCTGGAACTCATCCAGAGCCTTTTCGCGGCTGATGAATTCAGCGTCCGCGACCCCCGGCATACCTTTTATCTGATTGCTTAATTGTTCGCCCTGCGAGTTGCTGGCATCCATTTGCAGGTACAGCGAAATTTGCGCAGCGCGCTGCCATGAACCGCCCAGGCGCTCGACGTTGTTCAGCAACAGCGACAAGCCCATCGGCAAGCTCAGCGCGACGGCCATCACCAAACAGGTAAAAAAGCTGCCAATCGGCTGCTTGCCCAAGCGGCGCAAGCTGTCCAGCAGACTGGCGCGGTGCGACTCGACCCAGGCGTGGAACAACATCCCAAAGCTGGGGCCGTCGTCTTCGTCGTGTTTTTTCTTTTTCGGCGGCTGTGGATCGGCCGCCTTGGGTGCCACACGCTCGGACACCTTGGAACTGCGAGTGGCACTCATTGCCCGGCCTCCCCGTCGCCAATCAATCGGCCACGCTGCAAGGTCAGCATACGGTGGCGCATGCGCGCGATCAGTGCCAGGTCGTGGCTGGCGATCAGTACGCTGGTGCCCAAACGGTTGATGTCTTCAAATACGCCCATAATTTCCGCCGCCAAACGCGGGTCGAGGTTGCCGGTAGGTTCATCTGCCAGCAGCAAGGCTGGACGATGGACGATGGCTCGGGCAATGCCGACGCGTTGTTGTTGGCCGGTGGACAAGTCGCCAGGGTACAGCTCGGCTTTGTCCGACAGCGACACGCGGTCCAGCGCGGAGTCGACGCGCTTGGCAATTTCCGGCTTGGACAAGCCCAGAATCTGCAACGGCAGCGCGACGTTGTTGAACACCGTGCGATCAAACAGCAACTGGTGGTTCTGGAAGACCACGCCGATCTGGCGACGCAAAAAAGGAATCTGCGCGTTGCTGATCTGGCTCAGGTCCTGGCCCGCCAGCAGCAATTTGCCGCTGGTAGGGCGCTCCATCGCCAGCAACAGCCGCAACAGCGTGCTTTTGCCCGCGCCGGAGTGGCCGGTGACAAACAGAAACTCGCCGCGCCGGACCCGGAAGCTCAGCTCGTGCAGGCCCACGTGTCCATTTGGATAGCGTTTACCGACCTGCTCGAAACGAATCATGGACGCTCCCGCTCCGCAAACAGAGCCTGAACAAAAGGTTCGGACTCAAAGGTACGCAAATCATCGATGCCTTCACCGACGCCGATAAAGCGGATCGGGATGTTGAACTGCTTGGCCAGGGCGAAGATCACCCCGCCTTTGGCCGTGCCGTCGAGCTTAGTCAGCGCCAGGCCGGTCAAGGCTACGGTCTGGTTAAACTGCTTGGCCTGGTTGATAGCGTTTTGCCCGGTACCGGCGTCGAGCACCAGCAGCACTTCGTGCGGCGCCTCTTCGTCGAGCTTGCCGATCACCCGGCGGACTTTTTTCAGTTCTTCCATCAGGTTGTCTTTGGTGTGCAGACGACCAGCGGTGTCGGCGATCAACACGTCGATGCCCCGCGCCTTGGCGGCTTGCACCGCGTCAAAGATCACCGAGGCCGAGTCGGCGCCCGTGTGCTGGGCGATCACCGGGATCTGGTTACGCTCGCCCCAGACCTGCAACTGCTCGACCGCTGCGGCACGGAAGGTATCACCGGCCGCCAGCATGACTTTTTTGCCTTCCAGTTGCAGTTTTTTCGCCAGCTTGCCAATGGTGGTGGTTTTACCCGCACCGTTGACGCCGACCACCAAAATTACAAACGGCTTGTTGCGGGCTTCGATTTTCAGTGGCTGCTCAACCGGCTTGAGCATGGCGGCCAGCTCGTCCTGCAACGACTTGTACAGCGCGTCGGCGTCGGTCAGTTGCTTGCGCGCGACCTTCTGCGTCAGGTTTTTGATGATCACCGAGGTCGCTTCAACGCCCACGTCGGCCGTCAGCAAACGGGTTTCGATTTCGTCCAGCAGGTCGTCATCAATGACTTTTTTGCCGAGGAACAGGCTGGCCATGCCTTCGCCAATGCTGGCGCTGGTTTTGGACAAACCTTGTTTGAGGCGGGCAAAGAAACCAACTTTGGCTTCTGCCACAGGAGCAGGTGCAGGCGGCTGGACCACGGGCGCAGGTGCAGCCACCACGGCAACCGGAGCGGCAACAGGTGCTGGAGCTGGAGCTGGAGCAACCGGCTCAGGCTCAGGCAGGGTCTCAACCACCTCAAGCACCGGCTCAACGACTTCAACCACCGCAACCACAGGCTCTGGCTCTGGAATCGGCGGCACGATGTGCGGCGCTTCCACGTCTTCGACCAGGGCAACCGGCTCCTCGGGCACCGGCAACGGCGGCCATGGCTCAGGTTTGGCCGCTTCAACCACAGGGGCAGCGACCACTTCTGACACGGGCTCGACCACCACCGGTGTGGCTTCGATCAACGGCTCGGGGGTGACTTCAGGCGCAGGCGCTGGCTGTTCAACGACGGTTTCCTGCGGTTTTCTGCGCAGCCATCCGAACAGGCCTTTCTTCTCGCCAGCCGCAGCTGGGTTCTTCTTGTCGTCGTTGGAACCAAACATGGAGGACGGCTATCTCATCGTAGCGACGCGCCACTGTGGCGCCCCGGCAAATAATATTCGGTGTGAAAAAGACTGTTTTTTTGTCAGCTCGTTCGCACACAGCTTATTCAGGGTGTAAAGAAACACCTCTATAACTTCGTCTTATCTCGGACATGGAACGGGAAATACGGCAAAAAAAGGAAATTTACCGGGATACCTCCACACTTCCAAGTCGGCTCCTATACTGCCCGATCACAGGTTGTCTGATCGTGGCGGGCTTGATAGGCGTGGCCGCCAGTAAAACGGATCAGTATCCTAGCACCTCCTCCCCCGCAGACGCTAAGGCCAAGCGGGCAGCCCAACAGGTTTAAAAACGAATGAATCATCTCGCCCGCTGCGCTGCTGGCCTGTTGCTCAGCACCGTTTTGCTCCCGCTATCGGCCTTTGCCGCCGATGCGCAACCCACCCATGAGTTCCGTCTGGACAATGGCCTTAAGGTCATCGTGCGCGAAGACCACCGCGCACCCGTGGTGGTCTCGCAGGTCTGGTACAAAGTCGGTTCCAGTTACGAGACGCCCGGCAAGACCGGCCTGTCCCACGCCCTTGAGCACATGATGTTCAAAGGCAGCAATAAAGTCGGACCCGGTGAAGCCTCGTTGATCCTGCGCGACCTCGGCGCCCAGGAAAACGCCTTCACCAGCGATGATTACACCGCGTATTACCAGGTGTTGGCCCGCGACCGCCTGGGCGTTGCCTTTGAGCTCGAAGCCGACCGCATGGCCAGCCTTCGCCTGCCGCCCGAAGAGTTCAAGCGCGAAATCGAGGTGATTAAAGAAGAGCGTCGCCTGCGCACCGACGACCAGCCGATGAGCAAGGCGTACGAAATTTTCAGCGCCATGGCCTACCCGTCCAGCGGCTACCACACACCCACCATCGGCTGGATGGTTGACCTGGAGCGCATGAACGTTGCCGAACTGCGCGCCTGGTACGAAGAGTGGTACGCCCCCAACAACGCCACCTTGGTGGTAGTCGGCGACGTAACCCCGGATGAAGTCAAAGCCTTGGCCCAGCGCTACTTTGGCCCGGTGCCAAAACGTGACATCCCGATTGCCAAAGTGCCGCTTGAACTGGCCACGCCCGGCGAGCGCCTGCTCAAGATCAACGTGCAGACCCAACTGCCTAGCCTGATGATGGCTTTCAACGTGCCGAGTATCGCAACCGCCAAAGACCCGCTCAGCGCCAACGCGCTGCGCCTGATCGCGGCGCTGCTGGACGGCGGCTACAGCGCGCGCATGTCCTCGCAGCTTGAGCGCAAAGAGGAGTTGGTGTCGGGCGCCTCGTCCAACTACAACGCCTTCACCCGTGGCGACAGCCTGTTCCTGATTACAGCCATGCCTAACAGCCAGAAAAAAGTCACCCTGGCCCAGACGGAAGCCGGTGTATGGCGCCTGCTGGACGACCTGAAAAAGACCCCGCCGTCAGCCGAAGAACTCGAGCGTGTGCGCGCTCAAGTCATTGCCAACCTGGTGTACGAGCGCGACTCCATTACCTACCAGGCCACCTCGATTGGCCAACTGGAAACCGTCGGTCTGTCTTGGAAGCTGATGGACAGCGAACTGGCTGACCTGCAAAAAGTCACCCCGGCCGATATTCAGCAGGCCGCACGCACCTATTTCACTCGCGACCGTCTGAGCGTTGCGCACGTACTGCCCGAGGAGAAAACCCATGAGTGAGCGTAAAGGTCCACGCTTCGCCCTGCTGGCCCTGACCACGGCGGTTCTGGTGGGTGCACTCGGCTACTCCTTCATCAGCCCGAGCGAGTCGGTTGCCGGCCCAACCCTGGATTCAGCCAAAACCGAGCGCAAGCTTGAGTCTCTGGCAGAACTCGACGGTAAGGCGCCGACCAACCGCAAGCTGGACATCCAGACCTGGCAAACCGCCGAAGGCTCCAAAGTGCTGTTCGTCGAAGCCCGGGAATTGCCGATGTTCGACCTGAGCCTGACCTTCGCGGCGGGCAGCAGCCAGGATGGCAACACGCCAGGCATCGCCGTGCTGACCAACGCCATGCTTAATGAAGGCGTGGCCGGCAAAGACGTCAGCGCCATTGCCCAAGGCTTTGAAGGCCTCGGTGCAGCGTTTGGCAATGGCGCCTACCGCGACATGGCCATCACCTCGTTGCGCAGCCTGAGCGATAAAGACAAACGCACCCCGGCGCTCAATCTGTTTGCTGAAGTGGTGGGCAAACCGACGTTCCCGGCCGACTCGCTGGCGCGGATCAAAAACCAGCTGCTGGCCGGTTTTGAAGTCCAGAAACAAAACCCCGGCAAACTGGCCAGCAACGAGCTGTTCAGCCGCCTGTACGGCAACCACCCGTACGCCCATCCAACGGATGGCTCTGCGCAAAGCATCTCGGCCATTACCCTCGACCAGATCAAGGCCTTCCACAACAAGACCTACACCGCAGGTAACGCGGTGATTGCGATTGTGGGTGACCTGTCCCGTGCCGAGGCCGAGGCCATGGCGTCGCAAGTGTCAGCAGCCCTGCCAAAAGGCCCGGCCGTGGCCAAGATCGCCGAGCCGGTTGAGCCCAAAGCAGGCGTCAACCACATCGAGTTCCCGTCCAAGCAGACCCACTTGCTGCTGGCCCAACTGGGCGTTGGCCGCGATGACCCTGACTACCCGGCGCTGGTGCTGGGCAACAAGGTTCTGGGTGGCGGTGGCTTCGGGACGCGCCTGATGACCGAAGTGCGTGAAAAACGCGGCCTGACCTACGGCGTGTACTCCAACTTCAGCCCGATGGAGGCCCGTGGCCCGTTCCAGATCAATCTGCAAACCCGTGCCGAATTGAGCGAGGGCACGCTCAAACTGGTCGAAGACATCCTGGCTGACTACCTGAAAAACGGCCCGACACAAAAAGAACTCGACGATGCCAAGCGTGAGTTTGCCGGCAGCTTCCCGCTGTCGACCGCCAGCAACGCCGCCATCGTCGGCCAACTGGGCGCGATAGGCTTCTATGACCTGCCGTTGGATTACCTGGAAAAACTCCGCGAGCAGTCCCAGACTCTGACCACCGAGCAAGTCAAGAACGCCATGAGCAAGCACTTGAGCGCCGACAAAATGGTCGTAGTGACCGCCGGCCCAACCGTGCCGCAAAAACCACTGCCACCTCCTACCGACAAACCTTCAGAGCAACCTCTTGGGGTTCCGGAGCATTAATGGCAAAGCCAAAAAACACATCGCACTCAGGTGCAGGTCAATTACGCATCATTGCCGGGGAATGGCGCAGTCGCAAACTCGACTTCCCCCATGTAGAAGGTCTGCGCCCAACGCCAGACCGTGTTCGTGAAACGCTGTTCAACTGGCTCGCACCGTACATTCAGGGCGCCAGGGTACTGGACGTGTTCGCCGGCAGCGGCGCACTGTTTCTGGAGGCCCTGTCACGCGGTGCGGCCAAGGGCCTGGCCCTGGACAGCAACCGTGAGGCCATCTCCAACATCCGCGAAAACATGGGCATCTTGCGCTGCACCACCGGCCAGGTGCAGCAAACGGACGCCCTGCGTTATCTGGACGCGACCCCGAGCGATACCTTTGACGTGGTGTTCCTCGACCCACCGTTTAACAAAGAGCTGCTCAAGCCTGCCTGCGACCTGCTGGAGCAGCGTGGCTGGCTGACAGATGACGCCTGGATCTACACCGAAAGCGAGCTGCGCCCGTCCGAGTTGGGCTTGCCCGGCAACTGGCGTCTGCACCGTGAACAAAAAGCCGGGGGAGTGAACTACGCCCTGTGGCAGCGCGATGCGGTTCAGGCACCCGCAGCGCAATAACAGCCGCTGATCTGTGCAATCGTTGCCGCACATTACGGCAACGATTGCACACACCCTTGCTCTATCTATGTACCGCACCCCGCGCCCTGCGCCATCGCATTCTGTCCGTTCTCACTGATCATTCGCCCCGTGTGCCTCCGCACATCGGCTGGCGTGTTCAAAAACAACGGAATGTGAAACATGACCATTACTGCTGAAAAACCCACTCACGCCTACACACTGGATAACGGCCTGCAGGTGATCCTGCGCCAGGACCACCGTACGCCAGGCATCTGCGCCTCGCTGTTCCACAAGGCGGGCACCGACCATGAACGAGCAAACCAGCGCGGGCTGGCGTACCTGGCCGGTGGCGCGACCTTCAAGGACAAAGACCTTGAGCGAAAAATCGGCGCCACTGCCAATGGCTGGATCGATTACCACCTCAGCGCCTACAGCCTCGAAGCACCCAGTGCCGAGCTTGCCACCGTGCTGCAATTGCTCGCTGCCCGAATGGAGCCTCAAACCCTGTCCCGGGAGCGCCTCGATAAAGGCATTAAACACGCCTGCAAGCTCGAAGAAAGCGAACCGTACTTCAGCTCCGATTACTGGATTACCTCGACATTCGAGGAGCTGATTTTTCCCCAGGCACGCACCGTGTACAAATTCGGCAATGTCGACGACCTTGCACGCATCACGGTGGCCGACGTGCTGAGTTGGCATGAAGAAGGCTACGCACCCAACAACTCGATTCTGGTCATTGCAGGCGATATAGCGCTCGATGACGTCCAGCCGCTGATCCAGCACCTGTTTGCCGACCTCGCACCTTTCGAAGGTTTTGCCCCGGCAGAGCAGCCCGCACATTCGTTTACAGGCGAGGAACGCAGGCTGGTTCAACGTCTTGATACGCCACTGCCACGGCTGCAAATGGCCTTTAACACGCCAAGCCTCGCAACCCCGGGCGCCATCGGCGACATCCGCGCCCTGCAAGTGATCAGCGCCCTGCTGACCAGAGGCCCGCAGGCATGGCTGCCACTGCGTTTGTCTGAAGACAAGCACACGTTGTCCAGCGTGATCAGCCGTCTTCCGGCCTATCGCCGCAACGATGACCTCTTCCTGCTGGCGGCCACCCTGGGCGTAGACACCTCGCTGTCGGTGCAACAGGTAGAGCTGGAAATCAAACAACTGCTGGAATCACTCAAAACCCATGCACTGGATGCCGAGACCTTGAAGTACGGCCAACAGCAGGCCCTTGAAAGCCTGGAAGAACAAGACACCCTCGAAATACAAGCCTCGATCCTGGGCAACCTGGCCGCCATCGACCTGCCATGGACGCTGATCGACAGCGAAGCCGGGCAGATCCACAACGTCACGGCAGATGACATCCAGCGCGTGGCCAACAGCTACTTCAGCCCGGAGCGCCTGAGCGTCGCACACAGCCTGCCGCGCGAAGACTGATACCCGAATGCCCCAGGCGCGCTACGTATATACCGCCTAGCAGTACCCGCCTTGATCCAACCTGTTCTGACCTTATTTACAGAACACTCAAGGATCCTTGCGGATGAAATCCTCTCTTTTGTTTCGCTGGCTAATCACCTTGTGGTTGCCAGCGACCGCCTGCGCCCACGCGGCACCGGTTACCCACACGTTTACCCTCGACAACGGCCTAAAGGTCATTGTTCGCGAGGACCACCGCGCTCCCGTGGTGGCCTCGCAGCTTTGGTACAAAGTCGGCGCCAGTTATGAGCAGGAAGGGCAAACCGGCTTGTCCCATGCTCTGGAACACATGGTCTTCAAAGGCAGCAGCAAACTGCCCCGGGGCGAAGCCTTAAAAGTGCTTGAATCGCTGGGCGTCAGCGCCAACGCAATCACGCGCCCCGATGCAACGCTTTACACACAGTTGCAGGCCACCAACCGCCTTGCGGTGTCACTCGAAATCCTTGCAGACCAAATGGTCAGCGCACGCTGGAGTGACGCCCAATTAAACATCGAACGGCTGATCATCCAGAGAGAACGCCGTTCGACAGTCGACAGCAACCTGTGGAACTTGCTCAATGAGCGGGTCAAAACCATTGGTCATGTGGCCAGTACCTACAAGAACCCTGTGCTGGGCTGGATGCATGACATCAACCGGCTGAACAACCCGCTGCTCATGCAGTGGTATCAAGACTGGTATGCACCCAACAATGCCGTGCTGGTCATCGTCGGCGATGTGACGCTGGAGCAGGCCAAAGCACTGGTGACGCAACAGTTCGGCGCAATCGCTGCGCGCCCCTTGCCCACGGTCAAGCGCCCCATTGAATTGACCCATCTGGGCCGACGCGGGCTGCACCTTCGCTTGCCCAGCCCCAATGCAAAGCTGGTGATGGCCTTTAATGTGCCCAGTTTAAACACCGCACAAGACCCGCAAACCGCCTTTGGCCTGTTACTGCTCAACGAACTGCTGGCCAGCAGCGACAGCTCGCTCATCAAAGCCAGCCTGATGCATCAACAAGGCGTGCTGGCCGGGACGTACTCCCATTACGACCTGCTGAACCGGGGCGATGGCCTGCTCAGGATCTGGGCCGAAATCAGTCCGTCACGCACCGAGTCACCGGAGGCGGTTGAAGCCTTGATCTGGACACAGCTCAAAGCGCTCAAAGCCGCCCCGGTCAGTGCGCAAACGCTGGACCGCGCCAAGCGCAGGATCATCACCAAACGCCTGTACGCCCACGACCAGATCGAGAAGCAGGCCAGCGAAATAGGTGAATTGGAAAGCATCGGGCTGCCCTGGTCGACCCTCGACGCACAGGAACTAGCCCTGCAAACCCTGACGCCTGCTGACATCCAGCAATTGGCCACAACCTACCTCACCGAAAACCGCTTCAGCGCCGCCTACATGCCAAGGCCGGAGAAAAAACATGACTAATGCCTTCACGTTGACACGCCACCCTTTGGTGCCATTGGCACTTATTGCCACCCTGCTGCTGAGCCTTTGCCTGAACGCTCAGGCACAGGCAACAGAAGGCCCAACAACGGCCTTGCAGAGTTTGCAAACCCTGGATGACAGTCAAATTGCAGCTCGCCCGCTGAGCATTCGTGCCTATGCGACCCACGAACGCACCCGCGTGCTTTTTATTGAGACCCACGCGCTGCCCATCGTCGATATCAGCGTGCGTTTCTCGGCGGGCAGCAGCCGTGATGGCGATTTACCAGGGCTGGCGAACCTGACCTTGAAGCTCTTGAACCAGGGCGTTGAAGGCATGGACGCCAAGGCTATCGCCGAGACATTTGATCAATTGGGCGCACAACTGACGGCGTCAGTAGACAAGGATGAAGCACGGTTAACCCTGCGCACACTGAGTGACGGCGAGACACGCAAGGCGGCGATTGACCTGTTCACGCGGCTGATCGCACAGCCCGCTTTTGCCCCTGACGCCGTCGAGCGGGCCAAAGCGTCGGCGCTCAATGCCATCGGGCTGGTACAGCAAAACCCGACAGCGCGTCTGCAACAGACGCTGCATGCACAGGTGTATGGCAATCACCCTTACGCCCGCCCCGTCGAAGGCAACGCCCAGAGTCTGGCCTTGATAGACGCCGGGAAAGTCCGGGGCTTTCATCAAAACGCCTACACCGCGGCCAACGCGCTGCTGGTCATCGTGGGGGACATTTCAAATGATGAAGCCACAGACCTGAGCATCGCGATCAGCCAGGCCCTGCCCCAAGGCCCCGCACTGGCGCCTGTTGAACTGGCCATGGACCTGACATCACCGCCCGGCCACACACACCTCGAAGCCCCCTACAGCCAGACCTTGATCATGCTGGCGCAGCCGAGCGTACCGGCGAACCACCCGGATTACGTGGCGTTGCAAGTGGCCAGCTTGATATTCGGCGGTTCCAACAGCAGCCGTCTGATCAATGAGCTGCGCCACACGCGCGGGCTGAGCTACGCCGCCTCAGCCTTTATACCGCTCTGGCAAGCAGGCGGGCCCTGGACCATCAGCCTGCAAACCGCCCCCGATCAGCAGGATGCCACCCTCGCGCTGGTCAAAACGCTGTTTGCCGAGTGGCTGCGCGACGGCCCCACCGAAGAGGAACTGGTCGCCGTCAAACGACGGTTGGCAGGCAACTTGCCGCTGACCAGCGCCAGCAATGCACAAATGGTTCAACAGTTGCTGCTTATGGGGGCCCACGACCTGCCCCGCAATTTCGACGCGCTGGTCATAAACGCCCAAAAGCTGTCGCGACAAGACATCAAAGACGCCATCAATCGTTACTCCAGGGCCGATAAATGGAAGGTCGCAAGCCTCGGCCCAACGGTCGAACAACGCCCCTTGTCAGCCGTTCAGCCCTGAGCGTATTGCGTACTTATGTAACGCACCTGCCGCCCGGGTTTACCGCAACCTGTCCTGACGAACCCTCGTCAGGACACCCACCATGAAAAGACTCATCGCCGGGCTGCTGCTCGGCGTCATGCTCCATCCTCTGCTGGCATCGGCCAGCAGCCCACCGCCCATTCATGAGTTCACACTCGATAACGGGCTCAAAATCATTGTTTACGAAGACCACAACGCCAGCCTGGTGCTGACCCACTTGTGGTATCGCATCGGGTCAAATCAGGAAGAGCCGGGCCAAACCGGCGTGTCCCATGCGGTGGAGCACATGCTGTTCAATGGCAGCAGCAAGCTCTGCACAGGCGAGTCAGGCCATATTTTGCAGAATCTGGGCGGCAGCCAAAATGCCATGACCCTGAATGACGCCACGCTGTTTTTCCACACCGTGCCCCCGCATGCGCTGGGTGTCAGCTTTGAAATGCTGGCGGACCAAATGAGCACGGCTCACCTGTCTGCGACGGTTTGGAGCGGCGAACGTGAAATCATCAAAAACGAGCGCACCGAAGCCTCTGATCACCACCCCATCAAGCGCGCCATCGAAGTCCCCCGGCGCCTGGCCCTGCCAGCCAGCGCAGCAGGCAACCCGATCATTGGCTGGCGACATGATCTGGACCGCCTGCAAACCGAAGAGGTAAAGCGCTGGTATCAACGCTGGTATGCCCCCAACAACGCGGTGCTGGTGGTCGTCGGTGACATCACCCTCCAGCAGGTCAAACAACTGGCCGAGCGGTATTTCGGCCCTATTGCCCGCCGGGCGCTGCCCTACAGCTCAACCCCCATCGACCTGACGATGCCCGGCGAGCGCAGCATCACGCACTACATCCCCCAGCAAATACCCGTGCTGTACATGGCCTTCAATGTGCCGAGCCTCGCCACTCAAACAGACCCGCGAACAGCACCGGCACTGGAGCTGATTTCCGAAATGCTGGGCGGCGCAAACAGCTCGCTGTTCGAGTCGTTATTGGTGCGCAAGGAAGGCCTGGCAGACACCACCACCGTTCATTACCAGGCGGTCAGTCTCGGCGATGAGCTGTTCAACATCAGCGTGCTGCCCAACCTCGAAACAACCGCTTCGCTTGAAACGCTCAAGGCGCTCCAGACACGGATTCTGGCCATTATCGACTCATTGAAAACCGCCCCGCCAAGCCTTGAAGACCTCGAACGCGCGCGGACTCAGATCACGGCACGGCGCGTTTTCGACCAGGATGAGCCGCAAAACCGCGCCCTGCAGATTGGCATGCTGGAAATGGCCGGGCTGTCCTGGCGCACCGAACAGGCACGGCTCGATGCCTTGAACGCCATCACCCCGCAAGACATTCAACGCACAGCGCAGACCTTTCTGGTCGCAGACCGGTTAATCACCAGCTACGCGCTGCCTGAGGAGTCAGCTCATGAATAATGCCCAACGTATCGCACGCGGCACCCTCGTCTGTCTGTTCGCACTGTCGGGCATTTTTTTGGCGGCGGGCTGTTACGTGCGTGCAGCAGACATGCCCGGCCCCACATTACCGTTGCAATCGCTGCGCGAACTTAAAGAACCCGCAAGCGTGCCCCACGCGCCCAGCATCCAGTCATGGACACTCAAGCAAGGCAGCCGCGTGCTGTTTGTGGAAAATCATCATTTGCCCATGGTCGACCTGAAAATCAGCTTTGCCGCGGGCAGTTATTACGATGGCGAAACACCGGGGCTGGCGGCCATGACCCAGGCCCTGTTCAGCGTCGATTCGGCGCGCAAACCTGCCGACGAGATCGCCCGCGGGTTTAACCGTTACGGCGCGCTAATAACCCACGGGATCAATGCCGAGCAAAGCTACCTGACCCTCAGAAGCCTGAGCGCACCCGAGGTGCTTGCCCCGGTGCTGAGCCTGTTTACCGAAACCCTGACACAGCGCTCTTTCAGCGAGCAGAACTTGTCTCGAATAAGGCGATCCTTGCAGGCAGACCTCACGCTTGAGGACATCCTCGGGGAGGCGCGAGCGCTGGCCAACATTCGCGCAGAACTGTACCCCGGTCAGCCGTTATCGCGATCAGTCAACGGCACCCACGACAGCCTTCAACGCATACAAGCCGCGCAGGTTCGCAGTTTTTTTCAGCGGGCCTATACCGCAGCCAACGCCCAAATGGTGATCGTCGGCGACCTCACGCCCGAGCAAGCCAAATTACTCAGCCAAACCTTAGCCGACGCGCTGCCGCAAGGGCCGGCGCTGCCCGCGCCGCAAAGGTTTGTCACTCAGGTCAACACTGGCAGAACCCTGCACATTGAAGACAGCACGAGCCAGACCTTGCTGGTCATGGCACACAATGTTGTGCCCAATCAGCACCCGGATTCACTGGCCCTGCAGGTAGCCAATGTGATGTTCAATGGCGTTTTAAATAATCAACTACGCGAGAAACACAGCGTCACCTACGGAGTGCAGTCCGATATCGAACATGCCCAAGGCGCCACGGCCTGGATCACCCAGTTCAATACGCCGCCCCACTACAGTGAGCAGGCCTTGGCCCATGCCAAAACGCTGTTTGAGCAGTTCCTCAAGGATGGGCCCACGCAAGAGCAGCTGGACAGCATCAAGAAATACCTGCGTCAGGCGCTGCCACAACTGCTCGCGACCAACAGGAACCTGCTCAAGGAACTGGAGGACATCAACCGTTTCGACCAGACCCTGGACTTCACTCACACAATAACCGAGATCCAGAAAATGACCGCCGGACAGATAAAAGCCGCCATGAACCGGCACATGAACGCCGATGCCTGGGTCACCCTCACACTCGGCCCCAGCGTTGCCCAGCAAGCTCTGCCCGAGGTCAGCATGAGTGAGAACAACGGACAGCCGCTGTGCAATTCGACCAATTGGATGAGCACCGCACAACACACACTGCTTGGGCCGCAGGCCGCGTTGTGGCAACTTAAGCACTTTCTGATACCTGTCACCGACTGAGAACTTAAGTGCGCGCCCTCGCTTCCCCTGCGTTACCCGTAGAACTGTTCACACCAGCTTCTGGCCTCGGCAACCCTCATTTGCAAACGCTGTGGGGGCCGCTGTGGCGCACCAAACCTGTTGTTGAACATCAACGCGAGCGCCTGTGGCTCGAAGATGGCGACTTTCTCGACCTCGACTGGCACGGCACGCCGTCAGCCCATGAACCGCTGGTGCTGGTGCTGCATGGCCTGACCGGCTCCTCGGCTTCGCACTACATCGCAGGCCAGCAAAGCGCCCTGGCAAAACAGGGCTGGGCCAGCGTGGCCCTGAACTGGCGCGGGTGTTCGGGGGAGCCCAACCTGCTGGCACGCAGTTACCACTCCGGTGCCAGTGAAGACCTGGCCGCAACCGTTGCGCATTTGCGGGCGCGCTACCCGCTGGCGCCGATCTATGCCGTGGGGTACTCGCTGGGCGGCAACGTGCTGCTTAAATACCTGGGCGAATCGGGCAGCGCCAGCGGCCTGCAAGGTGGCGTCGCGGTTTCGGTGCCGTTTCGCCTCGACCAGTGCGCCGACCGCATCGGCATGGGCTTCTCCAAGGTGTACCAGGCGCACTTCATGCGTGAAATGGTGGCCTACGTCAAAATCAAACAGCGCCAGTTTCAACACGACGCCAAGCACGAAGCGCTGGCCGCACTGGCCAAGCTGGGCACCCTCAAATCGCTGAGCAAACTGCGCACCTTTTGGGAGTTCGACGATCGGGTCACCGCGCCGCTCAACGGTTATCAGAGCGTCGACGACTATTACCGCCGCGCCTCCAGCCGCTACTTCCTGGGCGCCATTGAAACGCCCACGCTGATCATCCAGTCCGAGGACGATCCGTTTGTGTTCAAACACAGCATCCCCGAAGCCAGCGAATTGTCGGCCTGTACAGAACTTGAGCTGCACACCAAGGGCGGCCATGTGGGGTTCGTTGAAGGGTCGCCGAGAACGCCCAGGTACTACCTGGAACGGCGCATTCCACAGTGGTTGGCCAGCCTCAAGCCTGAGTCTGCGTAATGAAGGTGGAGCAAGGTGAGTCCATCCATTTTTGGCAAACGGCGCCGCTGACCGGCGTCGAATTGCTCACCGCGCGCTACATCGAACACCGCTTTGTGCCCCATGTGCATGATGGTTTTGTGATCGGCATGATCATGGACGGCGCCCAGCGTTATCGCTATCGGGGTGCAGAGCATCTGGCCGGCACCGGCACACTGGTGTTGATCAACCCGGACGAAGTGCATAACGGCCACAAAGGCCACGATGCCGGTTGGCGCTACCGCGCGTTCTACCCGGACAACGAGCAGATCCAAAGCCTGCTGGAAGAGTTGAACCTGCCCGGCACCCACCTGCCCACCTTCAACGACACCCTGCTGCACGACCCGGAGCTGTTCCACGGGTTGCAGCAACTGCATCATTTGCTGGAAGGCCCGGAGTCGGCGCTGCATCAGCAAACGCTCTGGCGGCAAATGATGCTTGCCCTGCTCAATCGTCATGCCCGCCTGCCGATGCCGGGCAAGCCGGGCGTGGAACACCGGGCGGTGCGCCAGGCCAAAGAGCTGCTGCAATCGCGACTGGCGGAACCGCCCTCGCTGGAAGAACTGGCGGCGGCGGTCAACTTGTCGCCGTTCCACTTTGCCCGCGTGTTCCAGCGCGCTACCGGCATGCCGCCCCACACCTGGCTGATGCAACAACGCATCGCCCATGCCCGCGGATTGTTGCAACAAGGCTGCTTACCGCTGCAAGTCGCTACACAACTGGGTTTTGCCGACCAAAGCCATTTGAGCCGCCAGTTCAAAAAAGTCTACGGCGTCGGCCCGGCGGCCTACCGTGCGGCCAGTGCGCAGCACGCACAAAGCCTGTAGACGGTGGTGTTGCAGATTTTTGGTGCCCACAAAATTGCCGGATTATTCGCACAGCATTGTCAATTGCTGCCATTGCGCCGTGGCGCCTATAGTCAGCGTTCGCCTAAAAGGGCGACCGGGTTTGGCGACCTGGAGATTGAATTTTGGAAACCTAATGGTTGTTGTATTGGGCTAAGCGTGTATTTTGCTCGCAATGCTTTATGGCTACTGTGCGTGGGAGATCTTCGGGTCTGCCGGTTGTTTCCTAAATTCTCCCGGTTCGCCAACCCGCGCACGGTAGCCACCCATTTTTTGTTTGGCGACGAAAAGTGAGTGGCCTGAATGAAGAGTTTAGGAGCAGCACTTATGAACGAATTGACTTACATCCCGCTTACCGCCATCGACTGCCTCACCCCCGCTTTGCTCATCAATCGCAACGCCCCTCTCGACGTATTGCACGCCAATGCCACCGCCCGCGTACTGGCTGTGACCCAAATGATGGAAACCTTCTCCAGTCGCGAAGTTCAAGACGCCGATGCCATTGATCTTAAACAGTTAGCCACCACCGCAATGATATTGCTGCGTGACGGTTGCGATCTGCTGAATGTTTTGGGCTGGCGTTTGCAACCGAAATAATTCACGCGAAGGCAAAACCGTGCAGGAGCTGTCGCCCCGTCCTCTACGCCGCGCTGGCGTAGCAAACAGGCCACCGATAATCGACAGCATCCCCCAATCAGTTCCCTCTCCTTCGGGAGTGTATGGACCGGGGACATAGCGAACACTTTGTTCGGAGACATAGCGAACAGTTAACGA
>NZ_WIVR01000031.1:0-55637 GCF_009600525.1 Pseudomonas sp. FSL R10-1350 | reverse complement strand
GCGCGACGCTGACCGAGCCTGCGGCCAGCGAGGTCACCGCCAGGCTCCCGGCGCCCAATCACGCCCACGCTTAAAACGCCAATACATGGCTAACTCCGTCTTCTAACTAGATGACAAAAAGTTTAACCAAGCGGCAATGCTATAAAAATTGATAAATAGCTAACTGTGGAGTGCGCCAGACGCAATCCACAATCAGACAGTGGCGTTATCGCAGAAGGTTTTGAGGGTGCGACGCAACCAGCGATGGGCGTGGTCATTGTCCAGACGCGGGTGCCAGGCCTGGCTGATTTCGACAGGCTGCAGGGTGATGGGCAGCTCAAACTGGCGCAGCTTCAAGCCCATGGGTTCAAGGGTTTTAACCAGCATTTTCGGCATGAGCGGCAAAATCAGGTCGGAAGCTGCGAGGGCAAAGATCGCTGAATAAAAAGTCGGAGTGGTAAAGGACACGCGCCTCTCCAGGCCCATCTCGGCCAGCATCGAATCGATCGGCCCCCGAGGAACACCTCGGCGGGACACACTGATGTGGTCAAACTCGGTAAAGCGTTGCACGGTGAGCGGCTGGTCAAAAATGGGGTGACCTTCCCGGGCCAGCCCCACAAAAGGACAGGTAAACAGGCGCTGGACCTTGATGTCCGCAGAAAACTTGTTGGTGGCGCAGATGGTCAGGTCGATACGCCCCTCGTTCAGCGCCTGATCGTCGGTAAATCCCTCGGGCACAACCCGCAAGGTCGCCTTGGGCATTTCCTGGGCCATGCGCTGGCGCAACGCTTCGCCGTACACACCGAAAAACACATCGTTGGAGCGGATGCTGAACGTGCGCTCCAGCGTGCGCAAATCGCTGTCCTGGCTTTGGGTGAACACCCCGTGCGCCAGCTCCACCACGCCGCGTACCTGCTCGCGCAACTCCAGCGCTCTGGGGGTTGGCACCAGCCCGCGCCCGGAACGCACCAGAATCGGGTCATTTAACACTTCGCGGATACGCGTCAGGGTGCGGCTCATGGCCGGAGCGCTGAGGTTCATGCGTCGGGCAGCGCCCGCTACCGAGCCCTCTTCGAGCAAGATATTGAGGGCAACCAGCAGATTCAAGTCAGGTATTTGCATGGCCGCAAGGTTAGCGTTTAAGGCCCGCAGAGGCCAGATGCATCAAACAACATCGCCCATTAGAGAAGGCAAACGGCGCACCATTATTGCGCAGGAGGTAAAACTGTATCCCAGCTCCTTAGCTAGCTAACTAAACCCCGGACAGGTAAATTGCCCGCCGTCAGGTTGATGCCTGACGCTCTCTTTGGTTGAGAATCTTGGCCATTACCGGATCCCCATGAGGGTAATGGCCCTTTTTTCTCGCTGCTTGACACCCTCGCCTTGTCTGCGACAACACAGCTGTAGGAGCGAGCTTGCCTCGCGATCTCTTGACCTTGATCTGGCCAACAGCTGCTGCGTACCCATCATCAGGTCTATGATGCTCACTCGTTTAACCCACTGACAGGAACCCTGGCATGAATCTCAATCTGCGTGGAAAACTTGTGGTCATTACCGGCGGCAGCAAGGGCATCGGCCTGGCCTGCGCTCGCGCATTCGGCCAGGAACAGGCCCGTGTGGTGATCGTGTCGCGAACCCTTGAGAACATCGAAGCTGCGCTCACAACCCTGGAGCAGGACGGGATCAAGGCAAGCGGTTTTGCCGCTCACCTGTCGGTCTACGAAAATGCAGTGCAGGTGATCGCCGATATCGAAGCGCAGCATGGCCCTGTCGACATCCTGATCAACAGCGCCGGAGCGGCCAAACGCTATGACCCGCAAGACCTCGACGGCCAGGCGCTGCGCGCGGGCATGGAGAACAAATACTATCCGGTGATCAATAGCCAGCAAGCCGTACTGGTGGGCATGCGCGCCCGCGGTCAGGGCGTGATCGTCAATATCATCGGCTCGGGTGGCAAGGTGCCGACCAGCACTCACCTGTCCGGCGGGGCTGCCAACGCCGCATTAATGCTGGCCACCGTCGGCGCCGCCGAACACTACGCGGCGCAGGGCATCCGGATCAATGCGATCAACCCCGGCTATACCCTCACCGGCCGGGTCGAACAATCGGTGGCCGTGGAAGCCAAGCGCTTGAATATTTCCCCCGAAGAAGCGTTGGCGCGTGGCGTGGCCAGCGTGCCGCTGGGGCGTTACGGGAAACCTGAGGAAGTGGCCGACGCGGCGCTGTTTCTCGCCAGCGACCGGGCCAGTTACATCGTCGGCGCGATCCTGCCGGTGAACGGCGGGCGCAATCCGGTTATCTGAACCTCTGCGCCAAACGCAATGCGGCCTGCTGACAGGCCGCATTTATTCGCCGCGATTACTTGGTTTTGGCGACCCATGAATTGAAGCGCTGCTCCAGTTCTTCGCCATGGTTGACCCAGAACTCGTTATTGATCGGCATGGCCTGGGACAGGTTATCCGGCGCGGTATTGAGCCGTGCTGCCAGGGCCGGGTCCAACAACGCTGCGGTGTTCAGGTTGACCGAGCCGTAGCCCAACTCTTTGGTATGGATCTTTTGGTTTTCCGGCTTGAGGGTGAAGGCAATAAAGTCTTCGGCCACTTCCTTGTTTTTGCTGCCAGTCGGGATCGCCCATGAGTCGATGGCGTAGATGCTGCCATTCCAGACCACCTTGAGGTTGGCCCCGGATTGTTGAGCGGCGAATACCCGGCCATTAAAGGCGGTAGTCATGACCACGTCACCGCTGGCCAAAAACTGCATCGGTTGCGCACCGGCTTCCCACCACTGGATATCGGACTTGATCTCATCAAGCTTGCGGAATGCGCGATCCACGCCTTCCTTGGTAGACAGCTGTTTATAGATGTCGGCATACGGTACGCCGTCGGCCATCAACGCGACTTCGAGTGAGTACTTGGCGCCTTTGCGCAGGCTGCGCTTGCCTGGGAATTTGCGGGTGTCCCAAAAATCGGCCCAGCCGGTCGGCGCGCTGCTGACTTTGTCACCGTTGTAGGCCATGGCCATCGACCACACCAGCACACCGGCGCCGCACTCGGACAGCGTGCCCGGCACGTAGTCCGCCGGGTTGCCCAGCTTGCTCTGGTCGAGGGGTTCAAACAGGCCTTCTTCGCAACCGCGAATCAGCTCCGGCGCTTCGACCTGCACGACGTCCCAGTTGACACTCTTGGTGTCGACCATGGCTTTGATCCGGCCCATCTCGCCGTTGTACTCGCCTGCGATTACTTTGTTGCCGCTGGCGCTGGCGAAGGGTTTGTAGAACGCGTCGGTCTGCACGTCCTTGCTGGCACCACCAAACGAAATCACGGTAATTTCGTTAGCCATCGCATTGGCCGAAATAGCCGCGATAAGCAAGGCTCCGATTGCTGTCTTTTTCATATCTACCTCTAGGATTAATTGTTATGGCAGAGTTGAATCACGCTTGGCAGCGCTCACTGAGCGAGCGCCCAGCTTCGCACATCTGGCTCTGGGGCCAGTCGAGTGTTGAGTCAGGCCGGTAACGACCTGACCGCTGCTGTCCCTCAGCTTTGGTAATCTCCTTGATCTTTGGAAATCAAACGCAGCACAGACGACCAGGCCAGTTGATGCAGGTTGTGCTCAATCTCGTCATCGGACTGTTGAGCGGTCAACTCACACACGGCCTCGGAGGGGAATCGCAAAACCGCCCCGCCCGCCTGCGCTTGAACCTGGGCCTGACAGGCGTGCTCCAGGAAGTAAATCTGATTGAACGCCTCGGCAATCGAGCGGCCAGTGGCGAGCAAACCGTGGTTACGCAAAATCATCACCATGTGCGGGCCCAGGTCGCGCACCAGGCGTTGGCGCTCATCCGGATTGAGAGCGATGCCCTCGTAGTCGTGGTAACCCAGACGCCGGTAGAACTTCAGCGCGTGCTGGCTGATCGGCAACAAGCCGTCTTCTTGCGCGGACACCGCGATGCCTGCCGAGGTGTGGGTATGCACGATGCAACTGATGTCATGCCGTGCAGCATGAATCGCTGAATGGATGTTGAAACCCGCACGGTTGACGCTGTCAGGGCCGTGATGGGCATCGACGGTATTGCCGTCGTAGTCGATCTTGACCAGATCGGACGCGCGCATTTCATGGAACAAAACCCCGTAGCGGTTGATCAGGAAGTGCCCTTCCTCACCCGGCACCCGCGCAGAAATGTGTGTGTCGATCAGATCGGTCATTCGAAAATGCGCCACCAGCCGGTACAGTGCTGCCAGGTCGCAACGGGTTTTCCACTCGTCATCGGAAATCAGGCTGCGGTCGAATTGAAAAGGCGTGTCGTGCATCGCGGGTCCTTGTTCGATTGAGGTGGCAATGGCATAAGCTTGCCCCCGCACGCCACCGGCGACCATGCACAGAAAACCTGCTACCGGCGCATTACTGTTATGGTCTTTTTACCGGTACACACACCGCAGCCCTTCGAGCCTGGACGGATGTTTATGATGTTTTTGGATCCCGACTCCGAGGAGTCACTGGTCAACCAGATCGTTTCGGGGATCAGCCTGGCGATCAAAGAACACCGGCTGAAATCCGGCAGCAAACTGCCTTCGATCCGCAAATTCGCGCAGACCCACAAGGTCAGCCACTTTACCGCTGTCGAAGCTTACGACCGCCTGGTGGCGCTCGGGCACCTGACGCCGGTGCGCAACGCCGGTTTCTATGTGCGCAGCAGCCCCGGCAACCCGCGCCCCGACCCTGTACCGGAGCCCCACGAGGAAGACACTGAGTTCGACTTTGACGCGCACCTGTTGCTGCAAAAAGTCTTCCAGCCCATGGGCATGGAATTACGCCCGGGCATCGGCCTGCTGCCCGAGCAGTGGACAGACCACGACGGCCTGCAACGCGGCCTGCGCACCTTGGCGCGCAACAAGCCCGGCAGTTTTTCCGGTTACGGGCAGGCCAAAGGTTCGCCGCGGCTGCGCGCTAAACTTGCCGAAAAACTGGCAGACACGCGTATCTCTGCGCACCCTGAACAGATCATGCTGACCAGCGGCGGCAGCCATGCGCTGGACCTGGTCACGCGTTATCTGGTGCAACGCGGTGACAGCGTGCTGGTGGACGAACCGGGCTATCACAACCTGTTCCTCAACTTGCGTTTGCAAGGGGCCAAACTGCTGGGTGTGCCGCGCACCCTCGATGGCTTCGACCTTGAGGTGCTTGAAGCGCTGATTATCCAGCATCGGCCCAAGGTGTTTTTCACCAACACTCGCCTGCACTGCCCGACCGGCACCAGCCTGTCGCTGGCGGTGGCACACCGGGTGCTGCAACTGGCTGAAAAGTACGACTTCCTGATTGTCGAAAATGACATTTACGCCGACCTCGACACCACCGGCCAGCAAGCGCTGGCGGGCATGGATCAGCTGTCGCGGGTGATCTACATCGGCAGCTTTTCGAAAACCATTGCCCCGGCATTGCGGGTCGGGTTTGTAGCGGCGCACCAGGAACTGATCGACGAATTGGTGCCGCTCAAGCTGGTCAGCGGCCTCACCACCTCGGAGCTGACCGAAGAACTTGCCCTGACGGTATTGCTACAGGGCCGCCACCGCAAACACGTCAAACAGTTGCAGAGCAATCTCGCCGACGCCCACGAAACCGTCGCGCGGTTACTGGAAGGCGTGGGCATGGAGCTGTTCGTAAAACCCCACGCCGGGATGTTTCTGTGGGCTCGTCATCCCTTGATCGAAGACTCGACCGCGCTGGCAACCAAAGCCCGCGACGAGAAAATCCTGCTCGCCCCCGGTCAGTTATTCATGCCCAACGCGCAGATCGTTCCGTGGATGCGATTCAATGTGGCGCATTCCCTGGATGAGCGCATTTACCGGCTGTTGGAGCGGGAGATAGAGCGCCTCTAAGATCAAAAGATCGCGAGACAAGCTCGCTCCTACAGGGTATCCGGGTGTTTTTGTCCTACAAAAGACGTCGCAACGATTGTGCGAATCGTCCATCGACTCTAGAGTCTGGGTTGCCCTGCTGGCGTTTACGTAAACGTTATGTTCTGCACGGCCTAAAAAGGATGCCTGGCCACGCCCGTGTTCAGGCGCGCTATAACAAAAAAGGGCTTCTCATGACTCATTCATCTTCGCCTCACCCCGAGCGCATTGATCAGCATCTGGATTCGGCTTATCGCAGAACGGCCTGGCGTGTCATGCCGCTGTTGATGGTGTGTTTTCTGGTCGCGTACCTGGACCGGGTCAATGTGGGCTTTGCCAAGTTGCAGATGCTCGATGACCTTAAATTCAGTGAAGCGGTGTACGGCTTGGGCGCCGGGATTTTCTTCATCGGTTACCTGATGTTTGAAGTCCCGAGCAACATCGCCCTGCACCGTTACGGCGCGCGCCGCTGGATCGCACGGATCATGGTCACCTGGGGATTGCTCTCGGCGGCAATGATGTTTGTGCAAACACCGTGGAGCTTCTACACCCTGCGTTTTCTGATCGGCGTGGCTGAAGCCGGGTTCTTCCCGGGGATTATTTTTTACCTCACCACCTGGTTCCCAGGCCATCGCCGGGGCGTAATGGTGGCGTTGTTTATCTCGGCCTTGCCGATTTCCAACATGCTGGGCTCACTGATTTCCGGTTTCATCATGCAGTACATGCATGGCGTCGCAGGTTTCGCAGGCTGGCAGTGGCTGTTTGTGATCGAAGGCTTGCCGGCGGTGGCGCTGGGCATAGCGGTGTTTTATCTGTTGCATGACCGCATCGCCGATGCCAAGTGGCTGACGGCAGAGGAAAAACAAGGCATGCAGGCCGCCATCGAGCGCGACAACCAAGGCAAGCAAGGGCACTCGATACGCGAAGGGTTGCTCAACCCGAAAATATGGCTGTTGGGCGGCGTGTATTTTTGCCTGGTCATGGGCCAGTACATCATCAGCTTCTGGATGCCGACCATTATCCGCAACAGCGGCATCGAGCAACCGTGGGTGATCGGCATGCTTTCGGCGATTCCGTTCACCGCAGCGGCGGTGGTCATGGTGCTGGTGGGGCGCAGCTCAGACCGCCATCGTGAGTACCGCTGGCACCTGGCAATTTGCGCCACCCTGGGCGCCGCCGGGGTGCTGTTTGGCACAGTGTTCGGCGGCAATCTGCTGCTCGGCATGATCGGCTTGACCATTGGTACCGCGGCCATGGTCAGCAGCCTGCCGGTGTTCTGGAGCATGCCCACCGCAGTGGTCGGCGGGGCTGCCGCAGCGGCAGGTATCGCGCTGATCAACTCCATGGGCAACGTCGCAGGCTTCTTTGCCACCATCGTGGTCGGCTGGATCACCCAAGTCACCGGCAGCACCCAAGCCTCGATGTACATGATGGCGGCGGTGCTGGTGCTGGGAGGCGTATTGGGTCTGTGTGTGCCCAAGGTCAAAGCCGGTATCAGCGGGCTGGCCCCGGCCAACCCGCTGCCACAACAACCCTGACCGCTCAGGCAGGCCCGGCGGTCAGTATATGGCTGCCGGGCCATTGATCCTGCAGGCACATGTCGCTGACCACCTGACGTATCAGGTCAGCCACAGCCTGCCGCGCCGGGGTCGATGGCATGCGCGTCGACACGCACAACCCCACTCGCCGATACAGCCCGGGGCAGTCTATGCGTCGCGCAATCAGACGCCCCTCGTCGACTTCGCGGCGGGCCAGGTTGAGCGGCATGATGGTCGGCCCGATCCCCGCTTCCACGGCGCTTTTAAGAATGTGCACCGAGTTGACCTCAAGGGCCACCGACTCAACGAACGCACCCTGTTTGGCCAGCGCAGCCTCAACCAGCGCCCGCGTGCAATGCCCGTGGGCCAGCCCCGGCCACACCAGCGGGCGCGCCAGTGCCTGCTCAAGCGTGAGGGCGCCGGTGCCCGGAGGCTGTGGATCGGTCGCCGCGCTGAGCCAGTAAAAGTCCTCTTGCAGCAGCGGACTGAAGGCGATTTCGGCAGGCAAGCCGACATCGGTAAACAACGCCAGGTCAATGCGCCCGTACAGCAGCTGCTCAAACAGATTGCCGGTCAGTTCTTCATTGAGGTTCAGGCTGATATGCGGATAACGCGCCGCCACCGCACGCAGCAATGGCAAGGCCAGCGGGCTGGCGACGCTCTGCGGCAAGGCCACCACCACCGAACCGCTGAGGGTTTGCGCCGAGTCAAGGACCGCCACGCGGGCGTCCTGCAAATGCTTGAGAATGCCTTGGGCGTACTCGTAGAAGACTTTGCCCGGATCCGTCGCGCTGACGCCATTGCGGCTGCGGTGCAACAACTGCACCCCGAGTTCTTTTTCGAGTTCCAGGACCTGTTTACTCAGGGCCGATTGGGCCACAAAGACTTCGCGGGCAGCCCCCGAGAGGCTGCCGCAGTCGATAATCGCCACAAAATATTTGAGCTGTCGAATTTCCATGCCGGCGATTCTACAGCCCTTGAGGCGCCCAGGCGTCAGCCAAAAATCTTGCCGGGGTTCATCAAGCCTTTGGGGTCTAGCGCGTGCTTGATTGAACGCATGACATCCACCGCATTCTGGCCATGCTCAACCGCCATGTAGTCCCGCTTGGTCAAGCCAATGCCGTGCTCGCCGGTGCAACTGCCTTCGTAGGCAATCGCCCGCTCGGCCAGGCGGTGCGCCACCGCTTCAGCGCGGGCCACTTCGTCGGCATTGTCGGGGTCGACGAGGATCAAGGCGTGGAAATTGCCGTCGCCCACATGGCCAAAAATCGGCGCTAGCAGGCCATTTTCTTCAAGGTCTGCGGCGGTCGCTTCAATGCACTCGGCCAGGCGCGAGATGGGCACCACCGAGTCGGTGGTCAATGATCGGCAGCCAGGACGCAACGCCACCGAAGCAAAGTAGGCATCGTGCCGCGCTTGCCACAGCCGGGTGCGGTCTTCAGGGTTGACCGCCCATTCAAAGTCCTGGCCGCCGTGTTCATCGGCCACCAGGCGCACGGTTTCAATCTGCTCTTTAACCCCGGACTCCGAGCCATGCAATTCAAAAAACAAGGACGGCGCTTCACGCAGTGAGGTCTTGCTGTAAGCGTTGATCGCCCGCACGGTCAGCGCATCGATCAGCTCGATGCGGGCAATCGGCACGCCCAACTGAATGGTCTGGATCACCGCCTGCACGGCTTGATCCACTGAAGGGAACGTGCAAATGGCCGCCGACACGGCTTCAGGCAAGGGGTGCAATTTAACCGTCAACTCGGCGAAGGTCGCCAACGTACCGCCCGAACCCACCAGCAAGTGCGTCAGGTCATACCCGGCAGAAGACTTGCGGGCCCGGCCGCCGGTCTGGATCACTCGACCGTCTGCCAGCACCGCGGTCATGCCCAGCACGTTCTCGCGCATGGTGCCGTAACGCACAGCGTTGGTGCCCGACGCCCGGGTCGAGGCCATGCCGCCCAACGACGCATCGGCCCCCGGATCAATCGGAAAAAACAGGCCGGTGCCGTGCAAGGCCGCGTTCAATTGTTTGCGCGTGACACCCGGCTGCACCGTCACGTCCATGTCGTCCGGGCGGATCTGGATAATCTGGTTCATGCCCGACACATCGATGCACACCCCGCCCTGCACCGCCTGCAGCCAACCCTCAAGCGAGGTGCCGCTGCCGTAAGGAATCATCGGTACATCGTGGGCATGGCACAGGCTGGAGACGCTGATGATCTCCTCAAGGCTCTCGACAAACGCAACCGCATCCGGCGGAACCGGGCCCAACGACGAAATATCGCTGCCGTGGTGCTCGCGCACACTGGCCGACGTCGACAGCCGCGTGCCCAAAAGTTGCCCCAGTGCGAGCAATAAAGACTCGGGCAAGGGCTTGCGGTTCAGCAGCGTTGGAATTGCGTTCATCAGGCCATCCTCGATTATTTTTTTGGCACCACGTGGGCATCTTAAACGCAGCCGGCGCCCTCCTCGCCATTCCAAATACAGAGGGT
Source organism: Pseudomonas sp. FSL R10-1350 (assembly GCF_009600525.1). Taxonomy (NCBI): domain Bacteria; kingdom Pseudomonadati; phylum Pseudomonadota; class Gammaproteobacteria; order Pseudomonadales; family Pseudomonadaceae; genus Pseudomonas; species Pseudomonas sp. FSL R10-1350. Next base: position 45,743 of record NZ_WIVR01000031.1, on the reverse strand, counting down.
GCTATCTGCTTAAAGCATGGCGCATGGTCAATCGCACCAGCCTGAACTCGCTGGCTGCCCGATCCTTCGCCGTCGTGGGGCTCTCTATGCAATTGGGTAAAGCAACGTAATGGCGGGACGGTATACATGCCGCGCTCTATCGAGAACACGTAGCTGCTCATCGACGTTGAGCGCAAAAAAATAAAGATAATTCCTACTTATTAGGTAGGAATTACCCTACTTAAAACTAAGATTCTTTACCGTCTTGTGGTTTTTTATAACAACGCGAATTCACGATGAACGCTCTGAAAAATTCACGAACAAATAACTAACTGATTGTTTTAAATCATAAAAAATCATAAACAAAAACACTCCCTGCCAACACGCTCTGGCAACCCCTGTGCCCAAATAATTGCTCTTGCGCTCACCCCTCAAAAAATATGGTCTAGGCTCAGATCGCCCCCACCGCAATGGATTTGAACGGTCGAGCCGATGAAACACACCTGCATCGGGTATTACGTGCCTGCGGCCCGTCAATCGGGGTGGGCAGCCCCTGTAAAACCCTCATTTATTGTCACCACGCCTGAACGGCTCAGCCCGTTACCGGCCTTTTCGCGTGGGCGCAGGTTCAAGCCGTGCCCCACACGTCGAACACTCATTTTTACCGCACTGTAGACAGGAGGGCTTATGCAGCTCACCCCCAGAGAGATCGACAAACTCATGGTGTACACCCTCTCGGACGTGGCGCTGCGCCGCAAGGCGCGCGGCTTGAAGCTGAACTACCCGGAGGCCGTTTCAATTATCACCGTCACGGCCCTGGAAGGCGCCCGGGACGGCAAGTCGGTTGAAGACGTCATGACAGAAGCCAGCAAAGTGCTGACCAAAGACGACGTGATGGAAGGCGTCAGCGAGCTGATTCCGAACGTTCAGGTTGAGGCGATTTTTACCGACGGTAGCCGTCTGGTGACCGTTCACGACCCGATCAAATAACGGCCTGGCTTGATCGCTCAACGCACACAACCCTGTTTTGAGGAGCCCGTCATGACCCGCAAAAAAACTGCCGAACCCGCCAGCCCGCACCAGGACACGCATCCTGAGCACAGCATCCCCAACGCCAAAGACCCCGGCGGCGTGCCCAAAAGCCAAGAAGACGATGTACCGCTGGGCGGCATTGTCTACGCCAGCACACCGATCACCTTCAACGAAGACCGCCCGGTGACCCAGATCAAAGTGCGCAACACCGGCGACCGCCCGATTCAGATCGGCTCGCATTACCACTTTTTTGAAGTGAACCGCGCACTGGAATTCGACCGGGCTGCCGCCTTTGGCAAACGTCTGAATATCACTTCGACCACGGCGATCCGTTTTGAGCCGGGCGATGAAATTGAAGTGTCGCTGATCCCTTACGGTGGCAAACAGACTGTGTACGGCTTCAACAATCTGGTCGACGGCTGGGCGCCAGACAACACCATCGCCCTGCATGAGCGCGCGGAAAAACTGCAAGCCATACAACTTGCCACCGAGCTGGGTTTCAAGTTTTCCAAGACCGATCCGTAGCCCGCACAGCCCCTCATGCACTCACTTTTTTTGCACCTGCGCAGTGACGCCTTCAGCGCCAGCGCGGCATTAGCAAGGAGCCACCGATGCCCACCATTTCACGCAAAGAATACGCAGGCCTGTTTGGCCCCACCACCGGCGACAAAATCCGCCTGGGCGATACCAACCTGTTCGTCGAAATCGAAAAGGACCTGCGCGGTTACGGCGAAGAATCGGTCTACGGAGGGGGTAAATCCCTGCGCGACGGCATGGGTCACAACAACCACCTGACCCGCGACAACGGCGTGCTGGACCTGGTGATCACCAACGTCACCATCATTGACCCGATTCAGGGCGTGATCAAAGCCGACGTCGGTATTCGTGACGGCAAGATTTGCGGCATCGGCAAAAGCGGCAACCCGGACGTGATGTCCGGCATCAGCACTGACATGGTGGTCGGCGTCAGCACCGATGCCATCTCGGGCGAGCACTTGATCCTCACCGCTGCCGGAATCGACACCCATATTCACCTGATCTCGCCACAACAGGCCTACCACGGCCTGTCCAATGGCATTACCACCTTCTTCGGCGGCGGCATTGGCCCCACAGATGGCACCAACGGCACCACCGTAACCCCGGGCCCGTGGAACATCCGCAAGATGCTGCGGGCCATTGAGGGCCTGCCGATCAACGTCGGTTTGCTGGGCAAAGGCAACTCTTATGCCCACGCCCCGCTAGCCGAGCAAATCATTGCCGGGGTCGCGGGCCTCAAGGTCCATGAAGACTGGGGTGCCACCTCCAACGCCCTGCGCCACTCGCTGCGCATTGCCGATGAAATGGACGTGCAGGTCTCGGTCCACACCGACAGCCTGAACGAAGGCGGCTACGTCGAAGACACCATTGATGCCTTTGAAGGCCGCACCATTCACACCTTCCACACCGAAGGTGCAGGTGGCGGCCACGCCCCGGACATTATCCGCGTGGCGAGCCAGCTCAACGTGCTGCCGAGTTCGACCAACCCGACCCTGCCCTATGGCGTCAACAGCCAGGCAGAGCTGTTCGACATGATCATGGTGTGCCACAACCTCAACCCCAACGTGCCCGCCGACGTGTCGTTTGCAGAAAGCCGGGTGCGCCCGGAAACCATCGCTGCCGAAAACGTGCTGCAGGACATGGGCGTGATCTCGATGTTTTCCAGCGACTCCCAGGCCATGGGCCGGGTCGGGGAAAACTGGCTGCGGGTGATGCAAACCGCCCACGCGATGAAAGCCTCTCGCGGCAAACTGCCGGAAGACAGCCCGGATAACGACAACTTCCGGGTGCTGCGCTACGTCGCGAAAATCACCATCAACCCGGCCATCGCCCAAGGTGTGAGCCATGTTCTGGGCTCGGTCGAAGTCGGCAAAATGGCCGATCTGGTGCTCTGGGACCCACGGTTCTTCGGGGCCAAGCCAAAAATGGTGATCAAGGGCGGGATGATCAACTGGGCCGCCATGGGCGACCCCAACGCCTCCCTGCCCACGCCGCAACCTGTGTATTACCGCCCCATGTTCGGCGCCTTCGGCAAAACCCTGCAGGACACCTGCGTGACCTTTGTGTCGCAAGCCGCGCTGGAGGACGGGGTCAAGGAAAAAGCCGGGCTGGATCGCCAGGTCATGGCCATTCGCAACTGCCGCACCATCTCCAAAAAAGACCTGGTGCGTAATGACCAGACGCCAAAAATTGAAGTGAACCCGGAAACCTTCGAGGTCAAGGTCGACGGCGTACACGCCACGTGCAAACCCATCGACGTGGCCGCCATGAACCAGCGCTACTTCTTCGGCTAAGCCAAACAAATCTGTAGGAGCGAGCTTGTCTCGCGATCTTTTAAACGATCGAAAGATCGCGAGGCAAGCTCGCTCCTACGGGTTCAATAAGGAGTTTTTGACGTGATTTTGATTGAACACATTCTGGGCAATGCCAAGAAAGACCTGGCCTGGAAGCAAAAACTGCAAGGCGCCAACATTGATGTGCTGATCCTCGATCAGCGTGAAGCGCAAAAAAGCCGCTGCCGCCGCACCAGCGTCGGCGGGCTTGACCTCGGGATCTCGCTGGACCGCAACGTAGTGCTGGCTGACGGCGACGTACTGATGTGGGATGAGCCCACCCGGCATGCCGTGGTGGTGCAGCTCAACCTGCGCGACGTGATGGTCATTGACTTGAGAGAACTCAAGCAGCAACCCCTGGACGTGCTGATCAAGACTAGCTTCGAACTCGGGCATGCCCTGGGCAACCAGCACTGGAAAGCGGTGACCAAAAACAACGAGGTGTACATCCCGCTCACGGTGGAAACCAAGATGATGGATTCGGTGATGCGCACCCACGGCTTTGAGCACCTGCCCTACGCCTTTGTCAGCGGTGCCGCCGTGCTGCCCAACCTTACCCCTTCTGAAGCGCGCCTGTTGTTTGGTGGCGCCGAAGAAACCGCCACCCACGTTCATGTGGCCAGCCCCCAGGACAAACTGGAAGCCGCCGCCCTGCAGATCAAAGGCCAATACCTGCATGACCCGCACAGCCATAGCCATGACAACGGCCTGACGTTTCACAGCCATGACGCTAAGCACTAAACCCGGCATAAGGCGCTTTGGATGAACGCATCAGACCTGATTCGCATCATGCAGTTTGGCGACTCGGTATTGCCCGTCGGCGCCTTTTCGTTCTCGAACGGCGTGGAATCGGCCATTCAGACCGGCATCGTGCACGATGTCGACAGCCTCAAGGGGTTTGTCCTCACCGCCCTCAAACAGGCCGCCAGTTGTGACGGCATGGGCGTGGTCGCGGCGCACCGGGCCGCCGTGGCCGATGACCGTGACGCGATCCTGCGCGCCGACTGGGCGGTGAACAACCGCAAGCTCAACGAAGAAAGCCGGTTAATGGCCACCCGCATGGGCAAAAAACTCGCCGAAATGTCGATCCATGTGGTGGAAAAACCACTGGTGCGCTGGTGGCTCGAACAAATCAAAGCCGGCCATGCCGCCGGCACCTACCCCGTCACCCAGGCCGTGGTCATGTCGACCCAAGGCATCGGTGCCCGAGAAGTGGTGGTGATGCACCAGTACGGTGTGGCCATGACCATCCTCAGCGCGGCCATGCGCCTGATGCGGGTCACCCACCTCGACACCCAGCGCATTTTGTTTGAACTGAACCATGACATCGAAACCTTCTGCGACATCGCAGAAATCGGCGACATCGAGCAAATGTCGTCGTATGTCCCCATCGTCGACGTGCTGGCGGCGGTCCACGTCAAAGCCCATGTGCGTTTGTTCATGAACTGAATCCGTTGCACTTTCCAAGGAAGAGCCTGTGAAAAAGATTACCCGTATTGGTATTGGCGGCCCGGTCGGCTCCGGTAAAACTGCTGTCATTGAAGTGATCACCCCGATCCTGATCCAGCGTGGGTACAAACCGCTGATCATCACCAACGACATCGTTACCACCGAAGATGCCAAACAGGTCAAGCGCACGCTCAAGGGCATCCTCGACGAAGACAAGATCCTCGGCGTTGAAACCGGCGCCTGCCCGCACACGGCGGTGCGTGAAGACCCGAGCATGAACATCGCCGCGGTCGAAGAGATGGAAGAGAAGTTCCCGGACAGCGACCTGATCATGATCGAGAGCGGCGGCGACAATCTGACCCTGACCTTCAGCCCCGCCCTGGCCGACTTTTATATCTACGTGATCGACGTCGCCGAAGGCGAGAAAATCCCCCGCAAAAATGGCCCCGGCCTGGTCCAGGCGGACATTCTGATCATCAACAAGATCGACCTGGCGCCTTACGTGGGCGCGAGCCTGGAGGTCATGGAAAGCGACACCCAAGTGGTGCGCAGTGGCCGCCCTTACATCCTCACCAACTGCAAAACCGGGCATGGCATTGAAGCGCTGGTGGACATGATCGAACACATGTTCCTGTTCGCCCACAAACCCTCTGCCCCGGCGACCAAGGCTGGGGTTACGGCATGACCGCGCAGAGCCAGATCGTGAACAACCCTTCACGGCTTCGTGCTCATTCACTCGGCAACGACGCCCCGGAACTCGCGCAGTACCAGGACGAACCCGCGCAGATGCACAGCGGCGCCGTCGGCAAAAGCGGCTACCTGCGCCTGGGTTTTGAACAACGCGGCAAGCGCAGCGTACTGGCAGACATGGAGCGGCGCGTGCCGTCATTGGTGCAACGGGCCTTGTACTGGGACGAAGCACTGCCGCAACTGCCCTGTGTGACCATGATCTCGACCTCGGGTTGCGTGCTCCAGGGCGACCGTCTGGCCACGGATGTGAACGTGGGCGTGGGCGCCTGCGGGCATGTCACCACCCAGTCGGCGACCAAAGTGCACTCCATGAACGCCAACTACGCCACGCAGGTTCAGCACCTGCGAATCGAAGAAAACGGCTACCTGGAGTTTATGCCCGACCCGCTGATCCCTCATCGCGATGCGCGGTTTATCACTGACACGCGCATCAGTATCCACCCGACGGCAACGGCCCTTTACTGCGAGACCCTGATGTCGGGGCGCAAGTATCACCATGTCGATGAGCGTTTCGGCTTTGATGTGTATTCCTCCCGGGTGTCCGCCGAAACCCTCGAGGGCAAGGAGCTGTTTGTCGAGAAATACGTGCTGGAGCCGAAAAAGCAAAGCCTGGACGCCGTCGGCGTCATGCAAACCTTTGACGTGTTCGCCAACGTGGTGTTGCTCACGCCCCAGGAACATCACGACCGCATTGTCGAGCGCATCCCGGCCGTATTTGACAGGCAGGCGGGACTGGCCAGCGGTGTCACACGTTTGCCCAATCAGTGCGGCTTAATCTTCAAAGTACTGGGCAATGACAGCGGCACCGTGAAAGCGCAAATCCGCGCGTTCTGGGCCGTCGCCCGTGAAGAGATCTTGGGCGTGACCTTGCCACCGCCCTTTTTGTGGAAATAAACGCCGCTGACGGGAGCAGGTGAACACGGCTCCCAGCGGGGTTCGATGGAGACAGTCACTATGCACGCGGCGTTATCCAAGTGGTCGCAACTGGCAAACAGCAACGCACTGCTGGGGTTTATTGACGTCACCCTGCGCGGCTGCGCGCAGGTGATGTTCCAGAACAACCCGCTGACCGGCTTGCTGTTTTTTGCCGCGATATTTGTCGGAGCCTTTGCCGAAGGCAATCCGGCGGTCGCATTTGGCAGCGTGCTGGGCACCGTCGCAGCCACGTTTACCGGCATGCACCTCAAGGACCAGACGTCATGGAAAGCCGGTCTGTTCGGCTACAACGGCTGCCTGGTGGGTGTTGGCTTGCCGACGTTTCTGGAGGTCACGCCCATCGTCTGGCTGTGCATCATCCTCGGCGGCGTGGTCTCGGTGATCGTCACCATCTGCATTGCCGACATTCTGAAAACCTGGAAAGTCGCGGCCCTGACGGCGCCCTTCGTTCTGGTGACCTGGACCATGCTGTTGGCCAGCTATGCCTTTGGCGGCCTGAACAGCCACGCACTGCCCCTGCCCAACCTGCCCCACGATCTGGTCGCGCATACACCAGACCTGCTCGACGGCATCGACGTGTTCCATGCCACGTTCTACGGCATCTCCGAAGTGTTTTTGATGAGCACCGTGGTCGGCAGTTTATTATTTTTGGCCGGTCTGGCAGTGTCTTCGTTGTGGGCAGCGCTGTTTGGGCTGGTGGGTTCATTACTGGCGGTGCTGGTGGCAAGCCTGTTGCAGGGCGAGCAGTCGGCCATCAACAACGGCTTGTATGCGTTCAGTGCCGTACTGACCGCCATCGCGCTGGGCTCAACCTTCAACAAGCCGCGCTTGCGGGTACTGATCTACACGCTGATCGGTGTAATTTTCACTGTATTTGTGCAGGGTGCTTTGAATACTGTGTTGGCCCCTGTGGGCATCCCGACCCTGACCATGCCTTTTGTGCTCGCGTCGTGGTTATTTCTGGTGCCGAACAAGGACGTTATGCCCTCTCATCGTCAATAAGTGCAGTGTTTTGAGGAACAACAATGACCCCTGTCGCTCACCCTTCCAGCCTTTCTGACACCAGCGCTACCACTAGGCGGGCCATTTATTTACTGGTAGGCCTGGTGGTCGCCAACCTGCTCGCGTGGGCCTGGGCGTTTATCGAGTTCGGCAGCAACCCGGTACTGATGGGCACCGCGTTGCTGGCCTACGGCTTCGGGTTGCGCCATGCGGTGGATGCTGACCACATCGCGGCCATTGATAACGTCACGCGCAAATTGATGCAGCAAGGCAAGCGACCGATTGCCGTCGGTACGTGGTTCTCCCTCGGACACTCAACCATTGTGGTCCTCGCCTCTTTTGCCATCGCCGCCACCGCCATGGCCTTCAAGAACGACATGGAGTGGTTCCATGAAACCGGCGGTTTGATCGGCACCCTGGTGTCCTCGGTGTTCCTGCTGCTGTTCGGCGTGCTTAACCTGGTGATCCTGCTGTCGGTGTACAAAAAGTTCAAACAGGTCAAGGCGGGCCACACCTTGCCCGCCGAAGAACTGGACCTATTGGTGGCCAACAAGGGCGGGCTGATGGCGCGCATCTTTGGCCGCCTGTTTAACCTGGTCAATAAAAGCTGGCACATGTACCCGGTGGGGTTTCTGTTCGGCCTTGGCTTTGACACCGCCACCGAAGTCGGGCTGCTGGGTATCAGCGCCACCAGCGCCTCACAAGGCATCAACCTGTGGTCAATCATGGTGTTCCCGGTGCTGTTTGCCGCCGGTATGGCGCTGATCGACTCGCTCGATAACTTCGTGATGATCGGCGCCTATGGCTGGGCCTTCTCCAAGCCCGTGCGCAAGCTCTACTACAACATCACCATCACCGCCGCGTCGGTGTTTGTCGCGTTGTTTATCGGCGGCGTCGAAGCGCTGGGCCTGATCGCTGACAAGCTGGACCTGAGCGGCGGAATATGGGCGCCGATTGCGGCGCTTAACGACAACTTTGGAGAAATTGGCTACTGGATCATCGCCCTGTTCGTGCTCTGCTGGCTGATCTCGGGGCTCAACTACTACTTGCGAGGCTATGACCGACTGGGTGCCAGCGTCTAAGGGCACTTGTTAAACTGCGCGAAGCCAGAAAGGTCAGGTGTATTAACCTGACCTACACTCTTGAAACCGCTAAATAGACACGTCGTAGGAATTATGACTTTATTACAGGAAGTTAAATCGCGACTCTCGTTTGCGTATGGGGTAGCCCTGGTGGCTGCCATCAATGGGATGGCCCTGATTCTGCCGGTGCTGCAACGCGGCATCGCCCACTCCGATGCGGCGGGCGGTGTCTTTAACTCGTGGAAGGACGCCTTAAGCTTTTTAGCCTTGCTGGAAATCCCCGGATTTGTCGTCGGGTTTTTGCTGGTGCTGATGTCGATCGGTCTGTTGCTCAAGTCACGCATCAGTTGGTTTTTTTCGCTGCTGTTATTGATCGCCACGGTCTGCGTCGATTTTTTCATCGTGAAAAATCCCAACGGCGTGGCCTACTACTCGTTGTTCACCATCGCCCTGCTGATTTTTTACTGGCGCCGCTTTGATCACCACAGCCTGGCCACCGGCAGCTTCTTTGCGATCGTCAGTATCGCCTCGCTGATTGTCTACAGCACACTGGGCACGCTGTACCTGGGCGATCAGTTCACCCCCGAGGTCAACGACCTGCCTTCGGCGTTCTATTTCTCCATTGTGGTGATGTCGACCGTCGGCTTTGGCGACATCGTGCCGCACAGCACCGATGCCCGGCTCTTCACCGTCACGGTGATTATTCTGGGGATCACCATCTTCGCGGTGTCGGTGGCGTCGATTGCCGGACCTCTGATCAGCAACAACATTCAACGCATTGTCAAAGGCAGGATTACCCACATGGCCCGTAAAAATCATTACATCCTGGTCGGCACTGGCTCACTGGCGCAAAACGTCTATACCGGCCTGATTGATCGTGGCGAGCACGTCACCGTCATCAATGTTCCTGGCACCCAGCACGAACTGCCGGAAACCGCCGACATTATCGAGGGTGATCCGTCTTCAACCGCGACCCTCAAACTGGCCGGTGCCGACGAGGCCAAATACATCGTCACCTTGCGTGAAAACGATGCAGAGAATGTGTTCACCATTCTCGCTGCCAAGGAAGTGGCCGGCGACACCACCAAAATCATCGCGCTGGTCAACGAAACCGACAACATCCCCAAGGTCAAACGCGTGGCTCCGAACATGGTGTTGTCCCTGCCGTTGCTGGGCAGTGAACTGCTGGTGCGCACCCTGCAGGGCGACCAGATCGATAACAACCTGATCACCGAAATCTTCTTCGGCAAGCGCACGTCGCTGTAACCAAACGCCCTTTCGTTTTGCCCCGCAATGGTCTGGAACAAGGCCATTGCGGAGCCCCTCGCCCTGCCAGCGTAAAACATAAAACCTGTCCTACACTCCCCCGAACCTCATAACGGACATGTGGTAGGTGGGAACCATGGCTTTATTACAGGAAGTTAAATCGCGACTCAGTTTTGCCTATGGCGTCGCGCTGCTGGTGGCAATCAATGGCTGTGCAATGGTCCTGCCCGTGTGGCTACGCTGGCTCGCGCAGGCCGAAGCTGCGGGCAACTCGTTTCACTCATGGAAAGAAGCCCTGGGCTTTTTCGCCTTGCTGGAAATCCCCGTGGTCATCACAGGCTTTGTGCTTGTACTGATGTCATTCGGGCTGCTGATCAAGTCACGGATCAGTTGGTTCTTTGCTCTGCTGTTACTGCTGGCGGCGGTCTGCATCGACTTTTTCATCGAGAAAAAGCCCAGCTACGTCACTTACCTTTCGTTAGTCAGCATCGCCGTGCTTTTTTATGACTGGCGACGTTTTGACCACTACAGCCTGGCCACCGGCAGCTTTTTTGCAATCGTCAGCCTGGCCTCGCTGACCGTCTACAGCACGCTGGGCACGTTGTACCTGGGGGAGCAGTTCGCACCGCCGGTCACCGACCTGACCACGGCGTTCTATTTCGCGCTCGAGGTCATGACCACCGTTGCCTTTGGCGACATCCTCCCGCACTCCACCGTGTCCCGGTACTTTTGCCTGACGGTGATTGTGCTGGGCATCACTCTGTTTGCCATTTCCCTGGCGTCCATTGTCGGGCCGCTGATCAGCAACAATATCCAGCGCATCATTAAAGGCCGGATGACCCACATGGCGCGCAAAAAACACTACATCCTGGTGGGCGCCAGTTCATTGGCCCACAACGTCTACAAAGGCCTGACAGCACGTGGCGAGCATGTCACGGTGATCTGCGCTCCGGGCAGCCAGCACGATCTGCCAGACAAGGCCGACATCATCGAGGGGGACCCGTCGGCCACCGCGACCCTCAAATTGGCGGACGCCGGTGCAGCCAAGTACATCGTCACCCTGTCGGACAGCGATGCACAAAACGTATTCACCATTTTGGCGGCCAAGGAAGTGGCCGGGGAAAACACCAAGATCATTGCGCTGGTCAACGACACTCAGAACATCTCCAAGGTCAAACGCGTGAACCCGACCCTGCTGTTGTCACTGCCGCTGCTGGGCAGTGAATTGCTGATACGCACCCTGCAAGGCGACACCATCAACAACGATCTGATCACTGAAATGTTTTTCGGCAAGCGCACGTCACTGGCGTAAAACGTGTGTTCGCTGAAGAGTAAAGCGAGGCTATGACACCCGTCACAGCCTCGCCCTGCAAGCGGATTAAAGCTTCTTCAGGGTTTCCTGAGTAATGGCCTCAAGACCCTCTTCGGTGATGTTCTTCCAGACCGAGTCGGTCACCACCTTAGCGTTTTCGGTGACCAGGGTTTTCACGCTGTACTCAGGCGCGCCTGCGGGTTTGATCTGCAACAGCGACTGATTGCGTACGCCCTTGTCCAGCACCCCGTCGACACCTGACCATGACCAGAACTCAATAATGCGCACCTGCACCTTGTGCACATTACTGCCCGTTGGCGTGCTCACGACCTCATAACCGGCCTGACGGTAAGCACTGGCCACCGCATCACTCACCAACCCGGCCACCGTGCGGCCTTTGGGCAGCAGCACATCGCCAATGGCCCAATTGAAGTTGTTGCGTTTGCGCGCAATCGCCCGTTCGGTAATCGACTTGTCGTCAATATCGTCGTACTTCAGGGAAGGGATATCGAAACTGTCTGGTTTGATCTGAAAAACTCGCTCATCAACGGCACTGACAAACACCTTCTTGCCATTGCTCGGGGCAGACGTTTGCGTATTGCCCGGCGGCAAGACATCCACATCCACTTCTGCCCGATTGGTGGCGCAACCGGCCAGCAATACCAACGCTACAACGCCCAAAAATCTGCGAACCATCTTCATTGCTCCCTTTCTTAGTGTGCCTTCATTGGCACGGCCAAAAACTGGCCAAAAGGGAGTGTAGAAGACCGAACGCAGTTGGGCGTTATTGACTCAGGCCTTGGCCGCCATGGCGGTCACTTCTACACGCATGCCTTCTACCGCCAGAGCTGCCACGCCAACAGCGGCACGCACCGGCCACGGCTTGGCGAAAAAGCGCTTGTAGACTTCGTTGAACGCCGCGCGGTCGGCCATGTCCGTCAGGTAAATCGTCAGGTGCAACACCCGGTCCATCGAACTGCCGGCCTTTTCCAGGGCAACCTTGAGCGCCTGCAACGTGCACTCGCTCTGCTCAGTAATCCCCCCCAGCTCCAGACTGCCGTCAGCACGGGTCGGGATCTGTGTGGAGACCAGAATCCCGGCAAAACCGGCAACATCCGAAGATATGGAATCGGCGTCTGGATCAGGGGTGAAGGTAATGTCTTGGTGGGCCATATGAGTCTCTGGTTCAGGGTGAATAAAAATCTTCAGGTCTTGCTCATGCCCAGGCAATTCAGGCCTTGGGCAGTCAGTCGGTATTTCTGTACCGGGCTGCGCGGCGAAAGCGGATCCGTCATTTCAACGAGCCCGGCGGTCAACGCAGGTGACAAGTAGTTGCTGCGAAAGGTTGCCCGATGAGTCAGCCGCAACAGAGGCATCAGCTCAGCCGTTTTCAACCCCGTGCTGCCTTTTAATGCTTCAAGCAAGCGGATTACATGACTGCTTACTTGATCGGTTACTTGATCGGTTACTTGGTCGGTTACTTGGTCGGTTACTTGGTCGGTTACTTGGTCGGTCTGTTCTGCATTCAACAAGGCCTGCTGCAAGGCTTGCAGCATAAACTCCACAAAGGGCGTGGCCTGCGCTTGTTGATCGGCAGCCAGTAGCGCGGCGTAATAAGCCTCTTGCTGTTCGCAAATCACGCTTTCCACCGGTAGCCAGGCCAACACCGGGCGCCATTGACTGAGGATCAGTGTTTGCCATAAACGGCCCATACGACCGTTGCCATCAGCGAACGGATGAATAAATTCAAACTCGTAATGAAAGACGCAACTGGCAATCAAGGGGTGAAGCTCCGTCACCTCAAGCCAGGCCAGCAGATCATCAATGAGTGTTGCCACCCGACTCGGCGGCGGCGCCATGTGTACCAGCTTGTCACCGCGGTAAATTCCAACGCCACCTCGACGAAATTGGCCTGCGTCGTCAATCAACCCCAGCATCAACAACCGATGAGCCGCCAGCACATCAGCACGCGATGACGGACGCCAATCAGGCATGGCTTCATAGGCCGCAAACGCATTGCGGACCTCCTGAATTTCACGGGGCAAACCCAACACGCGTTTACCTTCCAGTACGGCCGTGACTTGCTCGACACTCAGGGTGTTGTTTTCAATCGCCAACGAAGCCTGGATGGTGCGGATCCGGTTACCCCGTCGCAACTGCGGTGTCAGGGTCGCAGCGTGCAACGCCGACAACCGGCCAATCTGCTCGCTGATCTCGGCCACCAGCCCGAGCATCGGCAGAGTCAGCGACAGGGGTGGCTGGTAGCGGCTCATTGTTGATCCATCATGGGAGTATTCCGGTGGGCAATGCGTGGCCTCATTAAAAACTAAAAGCCCGCCTCACGCCTGGCTAACTTAACCAACCGCCGCGCTGGCTTCTTCTGCGGCGAGGGTGAGTTTAACACTGGGACGCGCTGCAGGCGGCAGTCGACGGGCCGGGCAGAATGCGGCCAGAGCAAGATCTGCACACGCAATAAAACCGTAGGAGCGAGCTTGCCTCGCGATCTTTTGATCTTAATCGCAGCCTTACGGCTGCTGCGCTGCCGATCGCAGCCTTCGTTCCTCGTCAGCGACTACAGGCTGTGGGAGATCACAAAAGCTGAAACACCGCTGACATCTCTTTGAGCTAAGTTGGCGGGCCTCTATCTTGCCGCTCCCGGACTTGCCCTCGCCCATGATTGTTGTTACCAGCGGCTCTGCCTACCTCGATATCGATGCTTACGCGGGATGTATTGCTTTCGCCCAGTTGCTTAACCTGCAAGGCCTTGAAGCCAAGGCGATCAGCAGTGCCCCACTCAATCAGAGCATCAGCCAGACCCTTCGCGAGTGGCCCGTTGCCCTAGATGCGCACCCTGTCACTGAGCACGATCACTTCGTGATGATCGACATCAGTGACCCCAGCCATTTCGACACCTGTGTCGATGCACAGCGTGTGGTTGAAGTGATCGACCATCACCCTGGCTTTGAGTCGTATTGGCAAGAGCGGCTGGGCCCCCGGGCCGCCATCGAAGCTGTCGGCGCCGCCTGCACACAGGTGTATGAACGCTGGGGCGAAGCCGGTCTGTTCCACGCAATGAATTCAAGCACCGCCGCCTTGCTGGCCACTGCGATTCTCGATAACACCCTGAACCTCAAGGGTCAGATCACCACTGCCCGCGATCAGCAGGCCTACGCAGCCCTGGCCGCCAAGGCAGGATTGGCTCAGGACTGGCCAGCCCGTTACTTCAGTGAATGCCAGACCGCGATCGAGCATGACCTGCCTGCGGCGATCAACAAAGATCTCAAGCGCATGGATGCTCAATTGCCGCTGCCACGGGTGATCGGGCAGCTCACAGTATGGAATGCGCAGCACCTGTTGCAGACACAGCGGGCAACGCTGGTATCGCCCCTGCAAGCCCATGACCCGGACTGGCTGCTCAACCTGATCAGCATCGAAGAACACTGCAGCTACCTGTTGGTCGGCAGCCCGGCCAGCGCCGCGCACCTCGCTGAGTTGCTCGACGTTACCTTTGTCGAGCAACTGGCCAAGGTGCCCGGCGCACTGCTGCGCAAGCAAATCCTGCGCGCGGCGTTGAATTCGCAGACAAGCCATTGAGCAAGTGATCGACGATCAGCAGAAAATGATTTACTCCTTAAAACAATAACTACGCGTTTCGACAGCTGAATAAGGGTATAGGGAAAGACCTCGGCCTGGAGCTGCCGAAGGCTGCGATCTTTTGATGTGGCGTCAAACCCCACTGTTCCCCCCAAAAGCGTGATCACCGTACTTCGGTGTTTAATCACAAAGGTCAGAATCGGGATATTTCAATTGCCAAGATCAAAAGATCGCAGCCTTCGGCAGCTCCTACGCGAATGGGGGCGATCTTTTGACCTGACGTTAAATCCAGATGGCATCCCACAATGGGTAATCACCCACCTTTTGCACCAGACCGGCACGAATCGGGTTCATAACGATGTATCGAGCAATCATTTTCAAATCTTCTTCGCGGCGCACAGCGCGATCATGGTAACCCCGCTGCCAGATCGCTCCGTCACCATTAATGGCCTTGCTGCAGCGTGATTTTACCCGGCACATCAGCTCTGCAAGGCTGCCCTGTTGCAGCTGTATCAACCAGTGAAAATGATCCGGCATGACCACCCAGGCAAGGGAAGCAACAAGCCCCGCATTCTCGGCTTCACGAAATTGATTAACCAACAGACGCCCAATGCGCCAATCCTTGAACACAACCCTGCGCTGTTTGACCACCGAGGTCAGCACGTAAATCTGACCAGGCTGCGAAAAACGTCCTTTGCGTAATCGGCAGTTGCTTGCTTGTGTCGGCATTCCTTTGCCTTTGAATTCCAAGAGTGCTTTGAAGCTTAGTACTGTGACTGTCTTCAGAATGGCTTGATGCGTTGCTGCATATATCCAAGATCGCAGCCTTCGGCGGCTCCTACTCATTACCTGTTAGTCCCTACCCTCTATTTTTCATCACCCACGCATTCCCCCCTTTCTCTCCCACCGCGTTCACCGCTACCCTTACCCGCTCGCAATGGCTCGGACACGCACAGGATTTTAATGGACACTTCTTCACTCCCACTCGCAGCACAGGCCAGCCAGGATAAAGCCGGCAACTGCGGACGCGTTCAGGTGATTGACCGTTCGATTGTCTTGCTCAGGACGCTGGCCCGGCTCAAGCAGGGCGCGTCGGCGCTGGAGCTGGCCAAGCTGACGGGGATTGATCGCACCACGATCCATCGTCTGCTCAAGACGCTCAATCACTGGAATCTGATCGAGTCGCACGCCGGTACGTACCGGATCGGCGCCGAGTCATTGATTTATTCGTCGGCTTATCTCAATCGCCTTAACCTGCGTAAGATCGCCCTGCCGTTCACCATTGAGTTGCAGCGTGTGATCGGTGACTTGCAGGCCATTGTCTCGCTGTCGATTCCGGTGGGTGATGAGGTGGTGTTGATTGAGCGGATGTGGACGCCGTCGACGCCGCTGAATGTGATTGTCGATCTGGCGGATCAATTCCCTATCGACGGCAGCCCCAGCGGACGGGCGATTCTGGCCACTTACAGCGCCGAGCAGGCGCACGGTTTGCTCGGTGAAGAGCGTTGGCAACGGATCGATCCAGCCTTGCAAAAAATCCGCAGCGAGCAGGACTTTGCCTTCGGCCACGAAGAGTTCAAACCGGGCTTGCACTCGATTGCCTACCCGATTCGCCCCGCCAACGGCCATGCCGTCGGGGCGCTGGTCATCGCCGGGCTGGCCATGGAAGAACAAACCCACCCCGGCTCTGAGCTTGCCAGCCATCTGCGCCGTACCTGTCAGGGCATTGCTGCGCAAATGGCGCCCAACTAATTCTGCGCAAGCTCAGCCCAGTTGCTCAAGCAAGCGGTTGAGCTGGATCTTGCCGTAGTGCGAACGCGGCAAGGTCTCCACGAAATACACGTGGCGCGGCACTTTGAAACGCGACAACACTTGCTGGCAATGGCTTTGCAGTTGCTCACTGGAAGGCGCAGCACCGGGTTTAAGCACGACTGCGGCGCATACCCGCTCGCCCCACTCCAGATCAGCCTGGCCAAACACATGGGCATCCGCCACCTGCGGATGGTTCAGCAGGCACTCGATGACTTCACCCGGCTGGATGCTTTTACCGCCACTGCGGATGATTTCCTTGCTGCGGCCCATGACCTGCAAATAACCATCAGCGCGGATCCGGCCCAGGTCGCCGCTGCGCAGCCAGCCCTCTTCCAGCACCTGCGCAGTCAATTCGGGCTGCTGCCAGTAACCCGCCATTAACTGCGGACCCGCCAGCATGATTTCGCCCATGCCCTGGTCATCGGGCCGGTCGATTCGCAACCCCGCAGCAAACACCGGACGTCCGACCAGCCCTTCGGCGCTCTCACCGTCGCGGCGCAACTGGCCCATTTGTGCGGCCGACAAATAGCAGGTCCAGGGGGCTTCGGTCATGCCGTACAACACACTCAAGCGCGGCCCGAACAACTCACAGGCGTCGTCCAGAACCGAGGGCGCGATGGCGGCCGCGCCGATGTCGATGCTCTTCAACACGCTCAGGTCCGGATAAGCCAAGCGCGGCTCACGCAGCACCCGCAACAACTGGGTCGGCACCAACGAACTGAAGGCCGCACGGTGCTGCTGCAACTGGGCAACAAAGGTAGAGGCATCAAATCGCTCAGCCAGCACCAACTGCCCACCACTGAGCACATGGGCCAGCAATGCCACCGCCGCAATCGGCCACAGCGGCCGCACGTTCAGCAGTACATCACCGGGCAACGCCGCGCGGGCCATGACGATGTTCTGCAACACCGCACACAGGCTGGCGTGGGTGTGCATGACCGCCTTCGGCGCGCCGGTGGTGCCGCCGGTGTAGTTCAACGACGCCAGCTCCGTGCGTGCCTGGGCAACCCGCAGCGGTGCTGCTGCCATGCCAGGAACACTCACTGCATCCAGCGGCAGGCAGACCACGCCCTGCTCCACCAGTGCAGCCGCCACGTGAGCATGGCCTTTGCCGAACAGCAGCAAACGCGCGCCGGCATCCTTGATCTGCGCCAGTAATTCGCCCGATGCCAGCGAGGGGTCCAGCGGCACGCGGACCCGGCCGTGGGCCATGCAGCCGTAATCGGCCAGCAGATAATCCAGGCTGGTATCAGCCAACAGGGCAACCCGCTCGCCCGTACCGACGCCCAACTCAACCAGCCCGGCCGCGAAGTCATCAAGGGCCTGATCGAGCTCGGCAAAGGTCAGTTCACGGGCGCTGTGCAGGTCTTTGATCGCCAGCGCCTGCGGCCATTTGCGGGCAGCCTGGGTAAACAGTGTGCT
This sequence comes from Pseudomonas sp. FSL R10-1350, assembly GCF_009600525.1. Classification (NCBI taxonomy): domain Bacteria; kingdom Pseudomonadati; phylum Pseudomonadota; class Gammaproteobacteria; order Pseudomonadales; family Pseudomonadaceae; genus Pseudomonas; species Pseudomonas sp. FSL R10-1350. The sequence continues at coordinate 27,738 of NZ_WIVR01000031.1, read as the reverse complement.
GATGTCCATGCTCACCACCCACTGAGGACGATGCGGCCATTGACCTGCCGATTTTCGAGCAAGGCGTGGGCCTGAGCCACTTCGGTAAACGGCAGCACCCGGTCGATCAAAGGCCGGACCTGACCGGCTGCAATCATTGCCAGCGCAGTGCGCAAATCCTCCAGCGTTGCGCTGCCGGAGCCAAGCAGGCTCAGGCGTCGGCCAATCAACAGCCCCGGCGACACCGGCACCGTGCCCGGCTGCACATTGCCCAGCACCACCACGCGCCCGCCCATCGCCATGCTGCGCAAGGTGTCGTGCAAGGTGTGTCCGACGTTCTCCATGGCCACGTCGACCCCCTGGCGCTCGGTCAGTTGCCAGACGGCGGCGCTGTAGCCTTCGCTGCCCGCCACCACTACGTCATGGGCACCCAAGGCACGCAAAAAGTCCACTTTGTCAGCGCTGCCAGTCACTGCAATCACCCGCGCGCCCAGCGAGCGCGCCAGTTGTAATTGATGCGCACCCAACCCGCCGCTGGCGCCGTTGATCAATACGGTTTCACCCGGTTTGAGCTGCGCTTGCGACACCAGCGCACGCACGCTGGTGGCGATCGGGCAGCACGCCAGGGCGGCATCGGCATAGCCAATGCTGTCCGGCAATTGCACTGCTGAAGCCGCAGGTACGCGCAGGTATTGGGCATATGCGCCTTCGGTGTCGACAGAGGGCAAACCTAAAGCGCGGCACAAGTCCTGACGCCCACGCAGGCAGTCACGGCACTGCCCGCAAAAACGTCGCTGGTACACCACCACGCGGCTGCCGACTTTCAAGTGATGCACCTGGGCACCCACTTCAACCACCTCGCCCGACACTTCATGACCGAGCACCACACCGGTATGCGCCCCCGGCAACTTGCCGGCGCGGTGCATCAAATCGTGATGACACACACCAGCGGCTTCAATGCGCACCAGCACTTCATGGGCGTCTGGCTGTGGCGTCGGCACCGTCTCAAGCTGCAACTGCTCGGGGCCACCGAAATCTTTTAGAACGATTGCTTTCATCTTTTATAACCATATGGAAGTACATAAGAATATGTTCATATAACAAACACATTGTTTGTATTGTGCACATGATTTAAGTTTTGCTCACTTTGACGCAGAGCTCAAGTGGCAATGCGTTTTCCTTAAAACGACACTGAATCGAAGCCATGACTGTCGAGTACGAAATAGTTGAAGACGGCGTTTTACTGGTCACGCTCAATCGCCCGGAGCGCTTGAATGCCTTGAACGGTGCTGCCAAATTGGCCCTCGCGCAGGTCTGGCAGCGTGCGCAAGACGACTGCGCAGTGCGCGCCATCGTGCTGCGCGGTGCCGGTGAACGGGCCTTTTGCGCCGGTTCCGATCTCAAGGAAATTGCCGCCACGGGTGAGACTGTCAGCACACAGGTACTGGCCAATTCGCTGCCCGGCGTGGGCACCCCGTTGACCAAGCCAGTGATCGCCGCGTTGCAGGGCCATACACTGGGCCTGGGCATCAGCCTGGCGATTCACTGCGATTTTCGCATTGCCCGGCACGACACCCGCTTCAGCTTTCCCGAAGTCGGTCATGGCATGCTCTCTGGTTTCAGCACCGTCACCCTGCCCAGCCTGATCGGCGAAGCGGCGGCGCTGGATATCATGCTCAGCGCACGCCCGTTCGATGCCGCACAAGCACTTGAACTGGGGCTGGTCAATGCTGTGGTCGACGACTCCATCGCCGCCGCACTGGACCTCGCCCGGCGTCTGGCAGCCCATGACTCACGCGCCATGCAATGGACCAAACGCTTGCTGTTGGCCAATCGCAACAACCGCCTGCAACAGCATCTGGCCTTGATCGACGAGGCCCGAACCGACGTAATGCAACCTCACTGACAGCCCATAACACTTACTCGCCACCACGACCTGTCAGGAACACCCACCACCAGGAATGGAAAGCGGGCGCCAATCATTTTTGGAGCCTCACCATGTTTCGCCCACGTAAAAATTTCCGCCCCAAGCTGAGCCTGCTGACCGTCGGGATTCTCGGTCTGTACGCCAGCCAGCCTGCGCTCGCCGAAGAATCGAGCACGCCTTCACTGCAAACCGTGGTGGTGACCGGTGCCCGTGACGGCGGCCGCACCGTGGCCAAGAGCCTTGCGCCGATTGACGTAATCAGCGCCGACGATTTGATGCGTTCGGGCAAACAAAACCTGCGCGACGCGTTGGCCGCTGCGGTGCCGTCGTACACCAATGCCGCCGGATTTACCGGCGGCACCGGCTTGTCAGTGAAGTCCGCCACGCTGCGCGGACTGGGCGGCAACCATGTGTTGGTGCTGGTGAACGGCAAACGCCGCCATACCACCTCGCTGATCTTCGTCCAGACGGCGGCCACGGCCAGCGGCCAGTCGCCCACCGACCTGGACCTGATCCCGATTTCGGCGGTCGATCACATCGAAGTGCTGCGTGACGGCGCGGCAGCGCAATACGGCTCGGATGCGATTGCCGGGGTGATCAACATCATCCTCAAAAGCAACAGCTCGGGCGGCAGCGGCAGCGCCCTGTACGGCCAGTTCAAAGATCGCGTGGGCGGCAAAGGCAACTTCGGCGCACGCGGTCAGGCGTCGGTGAACCAGGGCTTTGAACTGCCCAACGATGGCTTTTTCAGCCTGAGTGCCGACCTCGGCATTCAAGACAACTCCAACGTGGCCGGTGCCGTACCAGCGCGCACCCGCATCTATTTCCCGGTCAACGGCCAGCCTGACCCACGGGAAAACGGCGAGAGCCGCTACCGCCAGATCATGGGCCAGCCGCGCTCGCAAACCTATAACCTGGCCTACAACATGGAGTTGCCGCTCAACGCGGACTACACGCTGTACTCGTTCTCCACTGCCAGCCATCGCAACTCCGAGAGCTGGGGCACCTACCGCACCGCCAGCTCACCGCAGAACATCGTCTCGGTGTACCCGGACGGTTTCTCGCCGCGTTTTGTGGTTGAAGAGGATGACTTCCAGACCGTGGTGGGCCTGCGCAACGACAACCTGTTCGGCTGGAAGTGGGACCTGAGCACCAGCTTCGGCCAGGACAACGCCAACATCCGCAATGAAAAGTCGATCAACCCGTCTTTTGGGCCCGACAGCCCGCGCAACATGGACGGCGGCAACCTGATTGCCAACCAGTGGACCAACAACCTCGACCTGTCCCGCGCCTTTGATACCGGCCTGTTCGAGAAACCGTTGAACGTCTCGACCGGCCTTGAGTTCCGTCGCGAAGGCTTCGAGATCCAGTCCGGCGAACTGGCTTCTTATGGCGACGGCGGCTACGTGTTCCCGGTCGGCAGCCCGTTGGCAGGCCAGCGCCCCAACCCCGGTGCACCGGGCCTGACCGGCTTTACCCCGGCGGATGCGCATAACTATTCGCGCACCAACACCGCAGGCTACGTCGACTTCAGCCAGAGCCTGACCGACAAATGGGATGCCAGCGTGGCCGGGCGTTTTGAGCATTACAGCGACTTTGGCGACACCGCCAGCGGCAAGCTCTCGACCCGCTATGCCTTCACCCCGCAATTTGCGATGCGCGGCACGGTGAGCAACGGTTTCCGGGCGCCGTCCTTGCAGCAAGAATACTACTCGTCGTCGCTGACAGCCTGGCGCGCCAACACCCTCACCGGGCAACTTGAACAGAACGTGACGCGCTACGTCACCGTCGATGATGCGGCCGGTCAGGCCTTGGGCGCCAAAGCCCTGAAGCCGGAAAAATCGATGAACTACAGCGTCGGCTTTGTCGCCACGCCAACCTCCAACCTGGACATTACCGTCGACCTGTACCAGATCGACATCAACAACCGCATCCTGCAAACCAGCAACCTGCAAGGCACGGCCGTGTCCAACCTGCTGGCAAACAAAGGCCTGGACCCGAACCAGATCGTCTCGTATTTCGGCAACCTGGCCGACACCCGCACCCGCGGGATCGATCTGGTGGCCGACTACCGCTACGACTTCGGCCAGTACGGCAAGGTCAAGTGGACCCTGCTCAGCAACCAGAGCTTGCAGACCGTGCGCAAAGTCAAGGAACCCGCCGCACTGGCCGGCACCGGCGTGACCGCCGTGGGCCGCGACAAAATCGGCAACCTGACCAGCGCCTACCCGAAAAACGTCACCTCGCTGAACACCGCGTGGCAACTGGGCGACTTCGACGTCAACCTCAAAGAAACCCACTACACCGGCGTCACCGGCCTGAACCAGGTGTCGCCAACCCGCGACGAAAAAATCGACCCGGCGTTTATCACCGACCTGAGCGTGGGCTACTGGCTGAGTGACGCGGTGAAGCTGACCGTGGGCGGCGAAAACATCTTCAACCGTCGCCCGCAACAGCTTAACGACGAAGCCAAGAAGTACTACTTCGCCCCCACCGACAACCCGACTTATAGCTGGTACTCACCCTATGGTCTGGACGGCGCGTACTACTTCGCCAAAGTCGACGTGAGCTGGTAATTGCCCATGAATCCGCCCATTGCCTCGCCCGTCACTCACTCCTCGTCGCATGCAGCCGAGGGTTTTGATCAGGCCCTGTACCGCAAGCTTGCCTGGCGGATCATGCCCTTTTTGTTTCTGTGTTTTGTGCTCAATTGGCTGGACCGGGTCAATATTGGCTTTGCCCACCTGCGCTTCAAAACCGACCTGAACATCAGTGATGCCACCTTCGGCATCATTGTCGGGGTGTTCTCCATCGGCTATTTGCTGTTCGAAATTCCCAGCAACTTGCTGCTGGAAAAGATCGGCGCCAAAAAGACCATGACCCGCATCATGATCCTGTGGGGGCTGGTGACCGTGGCGACGGCTTTTGCCCAGACACCCGCGCAATTCTATGTGCTACGCGTGCTGCTGGGCGCGGCCGAGGCGGGGTTTTTCCCGGGGGTGATCCTGTACCTGACGTACTGGTTTCCGGCCAGTCACCGGGCGCGGATCACCTCAAGGTTCATCATGGCGATTGCCGTGTGCGGGATTATCGGCGGCCCGCTGTCGACGTCGATCATGAGCCACTTCGACACCGTGGCCGGGTTCCACGGCTGGCAATGGCTGTTCGTGTTGACCGGCTTGCCGCCGATTCTGGCCGGGCTGTTCGCCTGGTATTGGCTGGACAACCGCCCGGCCGACGCACGCTGGCTCAGCCAGGATGAAAAACGGCGCATCGAGCAAGCGTTGGCCGAGGAACGCGGACGCCGCCAACCGGGCGGCCATCAGCATTTTCTGGGTGCGCTTAAAGACCGCAAAGTCTGGTTTATCGTCCTCGCCTACTGCCTGACCATCATGAGTACCGGCAACGTAACCAACATCTGGGCACCGTCGATCATCCGTGACTCGGGCATTACCAGCCTCAGCCAATTGGGCCTGCTCTCAGCCCTGCCCTACGTCATCGCCGTGGGGGTGATGTTGCTGGTATGTCGCCACTCAGACCAGCAGCAGGAACGGCGCTGGCACTTCACCGTGCCCGGTCTGCTGGCGGCTCTGGCCATGTTGATCTTGCCGCAATGCCTGAGCAGTCCGACCGCGACCGTGGCGACGATGATCCTGATGACCACCGGCTACCTGAGCGCCACGGCGGTGTTCTGGACCATCCCCACGTACTACCTGTCGGACCGGGCAAAAGCGGCGGGTCTGGCCATGGTCAATTGCTGCGGGCAAATCAGCAGCCTGCTGACCCCGATCATGATCGGCCAGATCAAAACCGCCACCGGCGACATTCGCCTGGCCCTCTATATCGTGGCGGCCATGGTCGCCAGCGGCGCCTTGATCCTGTTCTTCGGCGTACCGCGCAAAGCCTTGCGCGACGCCCCTTCAACCCTGGAAAAAACACATGACTGACTACGTCGCCCTGGCCACACAACTGGCAGCGCAGATCCAGCCCGGCGCTGCGCAACGCGATGCCGAGCGCACCCTGCCCCACGAACAAATCGAGTTGATCCGCCAGTCAGGGCTGGGTGCCGCGCGGGTGCCCGCCGAACTGGGCGGTGGTGACATCAGCCAAGTCGATGTGGCGCGTATTTTCATTACCCTGGCCAAGGCTGACCCGTGTGTGGCTCAGGCTATTTTTCCGCACTTCGCTACCGTCGAGCACCTGCGCCTGATCGCCAACCCGGAGCAACAGGCCCGTTACCTGGGGGCTTTCGTAGACCACCAGCTGTCATCGGGTGCCATTGCCGAGCGCAGCGGCACTTTTCGCGGCGAGATCCACACCCGTCTCGAACGTCGTGGCGAGCAACTGATCCTCAACGGCAGCAAGTTCTACAGCACCGGCTGCCTGTTTGCCGACCTGCTGAAAATCCAGGCCGTGGACGAGACCGGCGCCGCTCTGTACGTCATGCTCCCGGCCAATACACCGGGCATCACCCTGCTCGATGACTGGGACGGCATGGGCCAGCGCACCACGGCCAGCGGCAGCACTCTGCTGGAAAACGTGCAGGTAGCGCCCGAACAGGTAATCCCCTTGAGCCAGTGGTATCAACGGCGTAATTACATTGGCGCCAGCGCGCAACTGATCCATTGCTCTATCGACATCGGCATTGGCCTGGCAGCGCTGGACGATGCGGTGTCATGGGCGCGCAACGGCTCACGCCCGGTGCGTGAAAGCGGTGTGCAGCGGGCCAGCGATGATCCGTACATTTTGCACACCATTGGCGACCTTGCCGCCTCCGTCCACGGCGCCGAAGCGCTGGTAGAAAAAGCCGCAGCGGCAGTCGACTTCGCCGCCCGCAGCCAGTTACAGGGCCTGCTGCAAGGCGATGAACTGGAAGCGGTCCTGGCGAAGGCTTCCATCGACGTGGCCGAAGCAAAAATCGCTTCCACCCGTGCGGCGCTGCATGTGTGCGAGCGTTTGTATGAAGTCGGCGGCGCAGCCACCACGCAAAGCCTGCACAACTTCGATCGCCATTGGCGCAACGCCCGTACCCACACCACCCATGATTCGCTGGCTTACAAATACAAGGCGATTGGCGAGTTCCTGCTCAACGGCCGCCACCCACCGATCGCGTTTACGTATTAAGCCCTGATTGGCCCCTGTAGGAGCGAGCTTGCCTCGCGATCTTTAAACGATCAAAAGATCGCGAGACGAGCTCGCTCCTACACAGGGATGAGTCAATCAGGCCAGCAGATCTTCGTAGAAGGCACCGTAGGCTTTGCTCGGGTGGGCGATCTGGATTTCCAGAATCCACAGCCCTTTATTCGGGTAATGATCAAAGTCACCCAAGTCACCGCCCCGGTGGATGGCGTGAGGGAAGTCGCTGACACGGTGGCCCTTGATATCAAGGTTCAGCACCCAGCCCATGTCCTTGGCCTGCTCTTGGGCGTAGCGGTACAACTCAAGCCCCGCCACCTGTTCGTTCTTCCACTTGGCCTGCACCCGCTCAAACAACGTTTTGGCTGCTTCAGCGCAGGCTTTCATTTCAGGGTCGTTGCCGGTCACGAAGGTTTCACCAGCGTCACCTTCGTGCCCTTCCCAGACCGCGCCCATGTCGATAAAGAAAATATCGTTTTCACCCAGCACCGGGTCGCCTTCGGAGCGCTGTTCTAAGGTTTTCAGGGTGTTGGCACCAAAGCGCACCAACAACGGGTGCCAGATGCGCTGCATGTCCAGATCCGCCAGTACCTGCTTGCCCAGCGCCACGGCTTCGGTTTCGTGCATGCCGGGTTTGATCAGCGCCGACAGCGTTTCGATGGCCTTCCAGGTATTCGCCTGGGCGCGACGCATGGCGTCAATGTTATAGATTGGGCCTACGGCCTCTTTGGGTTGTGCACTCACGGTCAGGTCCTGTCTGTGCGGAAAGAATTCGCTGTAGCTCGAACTATATAGCGATCTCTTGAACGAGCAAAAGGTCGCACCTGCAGCACCGTAGTTATTTGAAGAAATTGCTCGGGGTTTTGCCGAATTGTTTTTTGAACATGGTGGTGAATGCACTGGGGCTGTCGTAGCCCAATGACCCGGCGACATCGATGATTTTCTCGCCGACGGCAATTCGTTCCAACGCCAGTAGCAACCGCGATTGCTGGCGCCATTGACCATAGGTCATGCCGGTTTCCTTGTGAAACAGCCGCTGGATGGTTTTTTCATCCAACGCCAGCCGGGCACTCCAGTCGGCCAGGGTCGAGCCGTCGCCAGGGTCACGCTGCAACACGCTGCAAATACTCTGGATGCGCGGGTCGAGCGGCTGCGGCAGGTGCAGCGGCAGCACCGGTAAAATCGCCAGTTCATCCAGAATCAGCTTCATGATCCGGTCTTCTCGCGAGTCGGCCTCGTAAGGCGCACGGATGTCGACCGAGGCCTTGATCAGTTCACTCAACAGCGCCGAAATACTCACAGCACGGGTTTCAGTCGGCAGTTGCGCCACCACCTCGGGCCGCACATACACGCTGCGCATTTTCAGCGGGCCAACGCATCGCACCGAGTGCACCTGACCACTGGGCATCCAGATGCCGCGACTGGGCGGCACCGTCCACTGGCTCAACGCCGAGTGCACCACCATTACCCCTTCAATGGCATACAGCAGTTGATGCTTGGCGTGGGAATGCGGCGCGATAATCCAGTCGGCCGGGTAATCGGTAGCGCTGCAGCTCACTGTCCAGTGCGCTTCATCGACCTCAAGCAGAAATTCTTTCAGCGGTTTGATCATGATTCCCTTTTTGCGACAGTGAGCGCCCGAATTGCGCGAGACAGGCAAATTCGCGAAACCTAGGATAGCCGCTGGTTTGCCTGCGTGCATCCAGTGTCCTTACTCCCTGCCCGGATGATCTTCGATGTCTATAACAAGTACGACCCCGGCGGCTACCAGCAGCCCCAGCAGCAGTCCCAGTGCCTCAGTCAGCAGCCAGTCCAGCCCGTTGGTCATGCGCGTGATCGCCGCATGTGCGCTTGCCCACCTGATCAACGACCTGATTCAGGCCGTGCTGCCGTCGATTTACCCGATGCTTAAGGCCAACTACGACCTGAGCTTTACCCAAATCGGCCTGATTACCCTGACCTTCCAGCTCACCGCTTCGCTGCTGCAACCGGGCGTCGGCTATTACACCGACCGCCACCCCAAGCCGTGGCTACTGCCCGCGGGCATGGTGTGCACCTTGATCGGCATTTTGATGCTGGCGTTTGTTGGCTCGTTCACCGCCATTCTGGTGGCATCGGCGCTGATCGGCATTGGCTCCTCGACCTTTCACCCCGAGACTTCGCGGGTTGCGCGGCTGGCTTCGGGCGGGCGTTATGGCCTGGCACAATCCACCTTCCAGGTCGGCGGTAACGCGGGCAGCGCCTTCGGCCCGTTGCTGGCAGCGGCCATCGTCATCCCTTACGGTCAGGGCAACGTCGCGTGGTTCGGCCTGTTCGCGGCCTTTGCCATCTTGATTCTGTTCGGCTTGAGCCGCTGGTACCGCCACCACCTCAACCTGTTCAAGCTCAAGCAAGGCAGCGTGGCCACCCACGGCCTGTCGAAAAAACACGTGACCGGTGCCCTGGTGGTACTGGCGTTGCTGGTGTTCTCCAAGTACTTCTACATGTCCAGCTTCACCAGCTACTTCACCTTTTTCCTGATCAAAAAATTTGACCTGTCGGTAGCCAGCTCCCAGCTGTATCTGTTCCTGTTCCTCGGCGCAGTGGCAGCGGGTACCTTCTTTGGCGGCCCGATTGGCGACAAGATCGGGCGCAAGGCGGTGATCTGGTTCTCGATTCTCGGCGCTGCGCCGTTCAGTCTCGCGTTGCCTTATGTCGACCTGTTCTGGACCGGCATCCTGAGCATGATCATCGGCTTTATCCTGGCCTCCGCGTTCTCGGCCATCGTGGTGTATGCGCAAGAACTGGTGCCGGGCAATGTCGGCATGATTGCCGGGGTGTTCTTCGGCCTGATGTTCGGTTTTGGCGGCATCGGCGCGGCCCTGCTCGGCCATTTGGCGGACATTCACGGCATTGAGTACGTGTATTCACTGTGTTCGTACCTGCCGTTGCTGGGCATTTTGACCATTTTGTTGCCGTCAACGAAAAAGGTTTAAGGCTTATATAAACCCCTGTAGGAGCGAGCTTGCTCGCGATCTTTTCAAGATCAAAAGATCGCGAGACAAGCTCGCTCCTACAGGGCAGATTTCCACTCATCCTGCAGGCTGTCGAACAGTGCCTGCGCGGCCGCTGACAGTTCATGCCCCGGCTTGGTCAGCACACCCATCGCCCGCTCGACGATAGGCTCATGCAAGGTGATGCAACGCGCGCCCAACTCGCGCATTTGCTCGACGCACAGGGCCGGAACAGCGCTCACGCCCAACCCGCTGGCGACCATGCGCCCGACGGTAGCCAGTTGATGGCTTTCGAACTCCACCGGCAATTTCATCTGCCGCGCCTGCAAATGTTCCTCCAGCAGCACCCGCACCGCCGACGGCCGTTGCAGGGTGATAAATGGCTGCTCCAGCAAGGTTTTCCAGTCAATCACCGTGGCATTCGCCAGCGGGCTGTCACTGGGCACCACCGCCACAAAACGGTCGATGTACAACGGGGTGAATGTCAGTGATGACCCCGGCGCCGGCTCAAACGCGACCCCCAGTTCAACCTGGCGATCACGGACCATTTCCAGCACCTGCTCGTTGATGACGTCGTTGACCGTGACATTGAGCTTGGGATAGCGCAGGCGAAAATGCTTGAGGATGGGCGGCAGCAGGTTGCAGGCAAACGACGGAATCGCCGCCAACGTCACCCGTCCACGTTGCAAGGTGAACAGTTGGCGCATTTCGTCTTCTGCGTTGTCCCAGTCCGCCACCAGCTTTCGCGCCCGCGGCAACAGCGCCTGACCTTCGGGGGTCAGGGCCACGTTGCGCGTGGTGCGGCTGAACAGGCGGCCGCCCAGCCCTTCTTCCAGCGCCTTGATGGTCAGGCTCAAGGCCGATTGCGATAAATGCAGGCGCTCGCAGGCCACGGCAAAGCTCAGGCTTTGCGCCACGGCAAGGAAGGCGCGGATCTGTTTCACCGTCATGGGCGTGCTCTCGTGTTTGATTATTTCGATTTATCTATCAATCAACCGCAAAAATCAATTTAACAAATCAATCCAGTGGAGTAACACTCGTACCATTCGACACACCATCACCCATCAATAATAAAAGAGGTGCATATGGCAGGTTTTGATAAGCGCGTAGCGTCCTACGAGGAAGCGCTGGCCGGGCTCGAAGATGGCATGACCGTGATTTCAGGCGGTTTTGGTCTGTGCGGCATCCCCGAGAACCTGATCAACGAGATCAAACGCAAAGGCACCCGTGATCTGACCGTGGTGTCCAACAACTGTGGCGTCGACGGTTTCGGCCTTGGCATCCTCCTTGAAGACCGCCAGATCAGCAAAGTGATCGCCTCCTACGTGGGTGAAAACGCGCTGTTCGAGAAGCAACTGCTCAGCGGCGAAATCGAAGTCGAACTGACCCCCCAAGGCACCCTCGCAGAAAAAATGCGCGCAGGCGGTGCGGGCATCCCGGCGTTTTTCACTGCCACAGGCGTAGGCACTCCGGTCGCGGAAGGCAAGGAAACCCGCCAATTCAAAGGCCGCGACTACCTGATGGAAGAGTCCATCACCGGCGACTTTGCCATTGTCAAAGGCTGGAAAGCCGACCATTTCGGTAACGTGATCTACCGCCACACCGCGCAAAACTTCAACCCGCTGGCCGCTACGGCAGGCAAGATCACCGTGGTTGAAGTCGAAGAAATTGTTGAACCCGGCGAGCTGGACCCGGCGCAGATCCACACCCCTGGCATCTACGTCGACCGGATCATTTGCGGCACGTTTGAAAAACGTATCGAACAGCTCACTGAGCGCTCTTGATCCCCTGCCCCCAGCCTTAAGCTCTGGATTCAGAGCACGGAGAATAATAATGGCCCTTACCCGCGAACAAATGGCTCAGCGCGTCGCCCGCGAAATGCAGGACGGCTTCTACGTGAACCTCGGCATCGGCATCCCGACCCTGGTTGCCAACTACATCCCCGACGGCATGGAAGTCATGCTGCAATCGGAAAACGGCCTGCTTGGCATGGGCGCCTTCCCGCGCAAGGGTGAAGCCGATGCCGACATGATCAACGCCGGCAAACAAACCGTCACCGCCCGCACCGGCGCGTCGATTTTCTCGTCTGCCGAGTCGTTCGCGATGATACGCGGCGGCCACATTGACCTCACGGTGCTGGGCGCCTTTGAGGTCGACGTGCACGGCAACATCGCCTCGTGGATGATCCCCGGCAAGCTGGTCAAGGGCATGGGCGGCGCGATGGACCTGGTGGCCGGTGCCGACAACATCATCGTCACCATGACCCACGCCTCCAAAGACGGCGAATCCAAACTGCTGTCGCGCTGCAGCCTGCCGCTGACCGGTGCCGGGTGCATCAAGCGGGTGCTGACTGACCTGGCCTACCTGGAAATCGAAGACGGCGCCTTCATCCTCAAAGAGCGGGCGCCCGGCGTCAGCGTTGAAGAAATCGTCAGCAAAACAGCCGGTAAATTGATCGTCCCGGACCACGTCCCGGAAATGCAGTTCGCCTGATCCGCCACAATTTAAGGAGAGAAGTCATGCAAGAAGTCGTCATTGTTGCCGCCACCCGCACGGCCATTGGCAGTTTTCAGGGCGCGCTGGCCAACATTCCGGCTGCCGAACTCGGCGCTGCCGTCATTCGTCAACTGCTGGAAACCACCGGTCTCAAAGGCGAGCAGGTTGACGAAGTGATCCTCGGCCAGGTGCTCACTGCGGGCTGCGGCCAGAACCCGGCGCGTCAGGCGTCGATCCTCGCCGGTCTGCCCCATGCCGTACCGGCACTGACCCTGAACAAACTTTGCGGTTCGGGCCTCAAGGCGCTGCATCTGGCCACCCAGGCAATTCGCTGCGGCGATGCCGAAGTCATCATCGCCGGAGGCATGGAAAGCATGAGCCTGGCGCCGTACGTACTGCCGGCCGCACGCACCGGCCTGCGCATGGGCCACGCCAAAATGCTCGACAGCATGCTGCAAGACGGCCTGATGGACGCGTTCAACGATTACCACATGGGCATCACCGCCGAGAACCTGGTGGACAAATACCATCTGACCCGCGAGCAACAGGACGCCTTCGCCGCCGCATCGCAACAAAAAGCCATTGCGGCCATCGAGTCCGGGCGCTTTGCCGACGAGATCACCCCCATCCAGATTCCTCAGCGCAAAGGCGAGCCGATTTCGTTCAAGGTCGATGAACAACCGCGCGACGGCATCACCGCCGAGGCCTTGAGCAAACTCAAGCCTGCGTTCAAAAAAGACGGCAGCGTCACCGCTGGCAACTCCTCGACCATCAACGACGGCGCTGCCGCCGTGGTGCTGATGAGCGCCGATAAGGCCAAAGCCCTGGGCCTGCCTGTGCTGGCCCGGATCGCCGGTTACGCCAACGCCGGTGTCGACCCGGCCATCATGGGCATCGGCCCGGTGTCGGCAACCCGCACCTGCTTGAAAAAAGCCGGCTGGAGCCTCGACCAACTGGACCTGATCGAAGCCAACGAAGCCTTCGCCGCGCAAGCCCTGGCGGTGAGCAAAGAGCTGGAATGGGACATGGACAAGGTCAACGTCAATGGCGGCGCCATTGCCCTGGGCCACCCGATTGGCGCATCAGGCTGCCGCGTGCTGGTGTCGTTGCTGCACGAAATGATCAAGCGTGACGCCAAAAAAGGCCTCGCGACCTTGTGCATCGGCGGCGGTCAGGGCGTGGCCCTGGCCATCGAGCGCAGCTAACCGCAGGAGTGGCCGCCCCGTCTTCAACGCCGCGCTGTCGCGCAGCAAACAGGACAGCGAATATCTTCAGCATCCCCCAATCGGTTCCCTCTCCTTCGGGAGAGGGCTAGGGTGAGGGGGGCTCTTAGATCAAGATCAAAAGATCGTGAGCGCAACTCGCTCCGACGCCGTTATTAGTCGCTGATCACCCCGACGATTAATTCACTGCCAATCCAGCCAGCCAATAGCTCACCGGCCCGGCCTATCCCCTCATCTTCGCCCAGACGTTCAACCAAGAAATCGCACAACCCGGCAAAACTCCCGTCGTGTTGCAGGTGCTGCAGTGCGTGCAGTTCCAGCGCGTCGACCTGGCGCAGACGTGAGGTGTATTGACGACGCCACACCAGCAACCCGCCTGCCTCGGCCAGCATCGTGGCTTCGGGCGGCGGGGTTTGCTGCCACAAGGCCGACCAGATGGCTTCAGCATTGGTGGTCAAGGCATGGCTGCTCAGCGACGGCGCCAGTTGCAGGCGCGCGGTGTCCCAGTCCACCGAGGCCAGCGCCTCCATCCGCAAGGGCGCAGCGTCGGCGGCGACAAACGCTTCGCTCAGTGACCATTCGATCCACGCCAGTTCGTGTACGTCCGGGTTGTCGGGGAAGACTTCATACAAGGTTTTTTGCAACCCTGCAGGGTACACATCAAGGGTCCAGGCATGCGGCGGATGGCGGTCGATATGGGTGATGCACGCGGCCAAAAAGGCCTCATCCCCCAGCCATTGGCGCAGGTTGGGAAACGCCCCTTCCAGGCAACCTACCAATTGCGCCCGGTAGTTGTTCTGGTACACCGCCAGACCGGCAACATGATTGCCCAGAAGCGCGGCGGATTCATCCGAAGCGTTCACCAGCCAGTTCTGGAATTCCTGCTGCAAACGGGCCAGGTTCATGCTCGCACCTGCGCACGCTGTTTGGCCGCGCTGGCGCCCAATGCCCGGGCGATGGCGAGTTCATCGAGCAGTTCGGACAAAGGTGGAATCTCATCATCACGCTCGATCATGGTGGCCACCGGGCCCAGCCGCTCAATGGCCTTGGCGTACAAGTGCCAGACGCCGCTGCACACCGGGCTGTCATGGCTGTCAATCAACAGGCTGGGGCCCTGGCTGTGGCCCGCGAGGTGCACCTGACGCACGCGCTCGGCCGGTATGCCGTCGAGAAACGCCAGTGCATCAAAGCCGTGGTTGCTGGCGCTGACAAACACATTATTGACGTCCAGCAGCAGCTCGCAGCCGGTACGCCTGGACATCTCGGCAATGAATTCCCACTCGCTCATGGACGCGCCTGCAAAGGCCAGATAGCTGGACGGATTTTCAAACAGCATAGTGCGGCCCAAGGCCTCCTGTGCCTGATGGATATTGGCGCAGACCAGGTTCAGTGCCTCTTCGGTGTAAGGCAGCGGCAGTAAATCGTGGGAGTTGAAGCCGCCGGTGCGCGACCAACTCAAATGGTCGGACACAAACAGCGGTTCAATGGCGTCTACCAGCGACTTGAGGCGCTTGAGGTAATCAGGGTCCAGCCCTTCGGCGGTGCCGATGGACATGGACACGCCGTGCAGCGCCACCGGGTGCCGCTCACGGATCTGGCGCAGGATGTGCAGTGGCTGGCCGCCTGCAACCATAAAATTCTCGGAGATCACTTCGACGAAATCCACGGCGACCGAGGTTTCAAGAAAGTCGCTGTAATGCTCCTTGCGCAACCCCAGGCCATAGCCCGAGAAACGTGGATTGGATGTCGCCATGTGATGTGCTCCAGTGCATCGATAGGTCGTTGAACGCATCCCCTACAGGAACGCAATGCTGTTCACTTAAGCGATATCGGCCTCTGTGGGAGCGGGCTTGCTCGCGATGGTCGTTAACGATGACGCGTTTTTGCCGAATAAATGAGGCGCTCTGAAAAGCATCGCGAGCAAGCCCGCTCCCACCCTTGGGTAGCATTGCTCTTAAGTGAACTGCATTGCCGCAGGAGCAAGCTTGTCTCGCGATCTTTTGATCTTTAAAAAAACGCGCGACAAACTCGCTCCTACACCGGGCAGGTTACTTGGCTTCGGTGGTGGTGCCGCCCAGTTTCAGGCACTCGGACGGGGTTTTCACCACAACGCCCTGGCCTTTGCAGCTATTGAGGCCTTTACAATCGTTTTTCGACGTGGCGCACTGGCTTTCGCCTTTACAGCTGTTGACGCCGTAGCAGCGGCCAGGTTTCTCCTGCTGGTCGGCAGCGCTGGCGGCCGTAGCAAAAGATGCGGATGCCATAGCGATCAGGGCAGCAGCAGTGGCAAGGCTGACGCGGGATTTCAAAGAAGTGCTCATGGGGGTGTCTCCAGGGTGTTTTTTGGTGTTTTGGGTTAGTTAATAACTGATGCAGCGTCTTCGATCACTTTGGCCACCGCTTCGGGCTGGGAAATGTACACGGAGTGGCTGCCTTTTAGTTCAGTGACTTTGGAACCGGCGCGCTTGTACATCCAGCGCTGCAAATCGGGGCTCAAGGCCCGGTCTTCGGTAGAGAGCACCGCGTAGGTCGGCTTCTTGTGCCAGGCGGCGTCCCACACGGTGCCGCCGAACAATGCGGTGGTGGCCGGGACTTGCGAGGCCGCCATAAAGTCGGTGCGATTGGTGGTCAGGTCAGCGGCAAAATCATCATGGAACTTGCTGCGGTCCACAAACAGATGGCCGTCGCGGCTCTGCTTGATGTCATTGCTTGGCGCAGGCATGGAGTTCAACAACTGGGACATGTTCTCGCCCACTTCCGGCTGCAAGGCCGAAACGTAGACCAACGCCCTGACCTTGCCCCGGTCCCCGGCAATCGAGATCACCCCGCCGCCGGAACTGTGACCTACCAGCACCACCGGGCCGACCTGTTGCTCCAGCACTTCACGGGCTTCGGCTACGTCTGCCGCGAGGCTTTCATGGCCCTGGTGCACCACGGTGACCTTGTAGCCCTGGTGGGACAGGATGTCGTGCACCACTCGCCAGCCGGAGCCGTCGACAAACGAGCCAGGCACAATCACCACGTTTTTGCCGGTGCCGGGCAACGTCTGCGGCTTTTCAGCCGCCGAAGCCAGCATGGGCGCCGTCAGCGCCATGGCGATGACCAGAGAAGACAGAACACGCATAAAGACACTCCACAACATTATTGTTAAAGGGTTCACACACGCCGACGGCGCAACACGTTGTCCAGCGACCAGGCCCCGCCACCGCAGGCCAACAGCGGTAACAACAACCCCGCCCAGGTCAGGTGCGTCGGCCAGGCGTCGGGGTAGACAAACACCTCAATCACCAGGGTCATGCCCAACAGTGCAGCAGCAGACAGGCGGGTCATCAGGCCCAGCACCAGCAACAGCGGGAACGCATGCTCGGCGTATGCCGCCAGGTGCGCCGCCCATTCCGGGGGGATCACAGGCAAGGCGTATTCCGAGCGAAACAAGGTGTAAGTCGACTGTTTGAGTTCCAGAAAACCGGTGACTTTGGTACGGCCCGAGATGAAGAACACCGAGGCGATACCGACACGGGCCACCATCAACAGCAATGCCTCAGGCAATAACCGCTTGAGCACCGCCGGGGCCGCGGCAATCACGGTTTTTCCGTCAGGCTGCCGTAGCCTTTAGGGGTTTTGATCTGGGTGCAGGTGCCTTTGTCCACCAGGATCCAGGCGTTGCCCTGATAGTCAGCTGTGGCAGTACCGGCGCACGAGGTGCCTTTACCCGCGGCACAATCATTGGCACCGGCCAGCGACACGCCGAAGCATTTCTCTTGGGGTTTGGCATCATCAGCGTGGGCAGCACCGGCAAAGGCACCGAGGGACAGAGCGAGGGTGGCGGCGAGAGCGGCGTAATGGCGCTTCATTGTTATATCTCCTGGCTTGACTGAATGTGTCCGTAGCGCAAGTTCAGGTGAGTGATCACTTGCGCTATCGGGTAGACAGATTTAAAGCCAGGCGTGTATCTGGTCTGTGTCGCGTTCGACCGTTAACAACCTGCGGGTGTATCAGCGTGGGGTTGGTACACAGTGTGATACACAGCGAGTGCGTTCCCCCCTGAATCAGTTGCCTTCGCCAGCACAACCGCTGTTGCGTTCTCCGGCATAAATCCAGGTAGACGTGTGGGTGAACGTCTCACCCGACATCGAGTCGGTGCAGGGTTTTGGCTCGATCACCAGGCTGAACGCCTTGCCCTGATCGGTGCCGGTGTAGGTCGTGCGATCCCCCGACACCACCTTGTCGGCATGCAATTGCCGACCCTCTAAATGATCCGGGGTAATCCAGGCCAGGATGTCGCCATTGACCTTGAGGGTCCAGAACGGCTCGTTGCCTCGGGCGACAAACTGCCGGGCTGCGCCCGTTGCTTCAGGGGCCGAGGTGCTGACCGAGGGCACATGCTGGCTGCATGCGCTCAAAAGCAACGGCAACACAAGCGCCACGAGGGGCGTCATCACTTCCTTTTTCATCACGTCATTCCTTAAATGAGTCCGTTGGTCACCCTAGCAAATCAGCATGCAAGACGCATTGCGGCGGCTGAAAAAACCCTGTTACATACGCGCATCCCTCGCCATGGACTGCCCGGATGTTTAACTCGACCTCGTCATTAAAAACCTTGAGCGTCAGCTTTTTATTGATGGCCAGTGCCGCACACGCCGACCCCCATGTCGCGCCGGGTGCTGACTGGGCCAAGGTGGTGCAGGCCGTGCTGTCGGTGAGTAGTTGCCAGAACCGGCTGGTAGAGGCCGACCGCGCCAAATGCTACAAAAACAACAGCGCGCAGGCTTGCCGCGACATACCCGAGGGCGTCCAGAAAGAAAACTGCATCATCGAGTACTCATACAATCGCGTACCGCAAAAAACCGGCATGCCTTCCCACCCGCCCCTCGTCATCTCCCCCTTCAAATCAGACGGCCAGGCGCTGAACAACACCGCCTCGGTGAAAGCGACGCCACTGCCGGCAGAAAGCGCGCCGGACGAACTCGACTCAAAAATAAAGTTTTTGTTGCATGACCAAGGGCAAGCGCGTGCTGTGCAGTAAGCGGTGATAGAACAATTGCCTGCAGAAGCTGCGGCTGTTGCTGATACACGCTAAATAACGATGTAGTCGTTGTGCTGAATCACACCCCGGTGCTCGCCCTCAACCAGATGAATGTAGCGCCCGCTCACCTGATCAATCGGCAAGCAATCATCCACATCCAGCAGCGCGTCGGTGTGGGCCTGTTGCCAGTGTTTGAGCATGTGCTGTCTGGCCCTGGATTTCGCCTGGTTCTTGTCCTGGGCAACCACCAGCAGGTAATGATGGGCTTCACCAAAGGTATTCGCCTCGTAGCCACCCAGGTTGATGAAATACAAACGCGGCGAACCTGGCAGCGGTGCCAGCGGGCTCAGCTCAACCTTCCAGCCTTCAACGCCGTCAACGCGCATCCAGGCGTCGATGTGCAAACCTGCCGGGTTGCCAAACCAGCCCTGACGCAGTTGCGGGTAGGTTGCTTCCAGGCTGTCGGCGATGGCAAAAACCACGTCATGAACTTCGATTTTGGCTCGGGGATGCTTGCCCCCGAGCATAACAACAAACAGCATTTCAGCTCTCCAGAAGATCACGACCCGGGCGCCATAGTACGCGGCGTGCGTTGCGCTTTGTGTGATCCGTTTAACGGTGCCATCGCAAGCTCTGGCTTCGCAATTGCTACTCGGACATCACCACCATCACTTGCGCATCTGCCTCGTCTTCACTTTCAGACAGGTAGATATGCCCAACCCCGCTATTGAAATAGGCTGTTTCACGGACACCGATGCTGATCGACTCGCCCGTTTCGAACTGGATGCGCACCCTTCCGGCAAGGACTAAAGCAAACTCTTGACCGGCATGGCGAATGTAATCGTCAAACTGGCTCAATTCGCGGGCAAATACCCTGACGTACATGGGCTCCATGCGGCGCCCCGGAAAGTCCCCCGCCATCGGGTGGTAATCGTAATTGCCGGTGCTGTACCCCGCCGTGTTATCGAGAGGTGAGCTGACCACGGTGGGTTGCAACAGGTCATTGTGCTCTCGGGGCAGGCTGAACAATTGGGCGATGTCCGTGCTCAGCGCCCGCGCAGCAGCCGCCAATTTTTCATAACTCACCGACACTTGCGCCAATTCCATTTTCGACAAGGTCGAGAGTGCGACGCCGGAACGCTCGGAGAGTTGTTTAAGGGTCAATTTTTGATTTTTGCGAATCGCCCGCAGACGTGCACCCACCTGGGTACGGTCAATCAGGGAATGGGCTGTGGCGCTCGAGGAGGAAGGGTCTCGATCGGAACTCATGCAGGCTCTCTGTCGGGCAAATGAAGGCGTCTGGGACTGGTTCCAGGCGCGAGTCTGGATATTACCTCACCCAGAAGGCTTGACTGCTAAATTCTCATATCCTACATTTCTCTTATATGAGAATTTAGAACCCTGCATCACAGGGCACTTTCAAACAGGAGATCCAGGCATGCACGACAACGAATGTTTTGACTACGTCATCATCGGCGGCGGCATAGCCGGAGCCTCGCTAGCCTGGCGATTGTCTGCACATGCCAGTGTTGCAGTGCTTGAGCGCGAACCCCAACCCGGATACCACTCGACCGGTCGCTCGGCGGCGATGTTTATGGAGGCCTACGGCACTCCACAAATCCAGGCATTGACCCGTGCCAGCCGGGCTTTTTACGAGCAACCACCGACAGGCTTCACCGAGCATGCGCTGCTGGAACCACGGGGCTGTTTGTACGTCGCGAATCATGAACAGCGGGCATTGCTCAAGCAGACATTCGAAGCGAGTCGAGCCCACTCTGACAATGTGTCATTGATCGATGCCGAACGTGCGCTGGCACTGGTGCCTTGCCTGCACCCGCGGGTCACTGCAGGCGCCATGCTTGAAACAGCGGCACGTGATCTGGATGTAAACGCTCTACATCAAGGCTTTCTGCGGGCCATGCGCCAGGCCGGAGGGGTGTTGCAGTGTGACGCTGAGCTAAGCACTGCAAGCCGTCAGGGTGCTGTCTGGCATCTGCTGTTGAAGGACGGCCGCGCGTTACGCGCACACAATCTGGTGAACGCTGCAGGCGCCTGGGCCGATCAGGTAGCTCAACAATGCGCCGTAGCGCCCATTGGGTTACAACCCTGTCGGCGCACTGCCTTCACATTCGACGGCCCCAAAGGCATGGATTTCTCGCAATGGCCCGCCGTCATCGGTATTGACGAAAGTTTCTACTTCAAACCGGATGCTGGCCAGTTACTGGGCTCACCTGCCAACGCCGACCCCGTTGCCGCACACGATGTGATGCCGGAAGAACTGGACATTGCCACCGGCATTTACCACATCGAAAACGCCACCACGCTGAGTATTCGCCGCCCACGTCACAGCTGGGCAGGCCTGCGTTCGTTCGTCAGTGATGGAGACCTCGTCGTCGGCTGGGACAACCACCGGGACGGTTTCTATTGGCTGGCGGCTCAGGGCGGTTATGGCATTCAGTCGGCAGCCGGGGTTTCACAACTGGCCTGCGCCCAACTGCTCCATCAAGCCCTGCCCGAAGAATTGCGCAGCCAAGGTGTCGATCCACAACGCCTGGCCCCCGCACGTTTGCGTTAATCCCCCTGACCCAGAGGTCCTCTTATGTCTGACACGATCAAGCGCTACCCCAGCCATCTGCCCTTCCCTTTCTCCAGGGCGATACGCGTGGGTGACTTCCTGTTTCTGTCCGGGCAAGTGTCCATGAATGCGCAGGGTGAAGTAGTACGCGGTGATATCAGCGTACAAACCGAAGCGGTGATGACCCGCATCAGCGAGACACTGGCCGAGTGCGGCGTGGGCTTTGATCAGGTCGTAAAGGCCACGGTGTGGCTATCGGACATGCAGCACTTCACCGGTTTCAATGAGGTCTACAAGCGTCATTTCCCTAACGGCTTCCCGGTGCGCTCCACCGTCGGCGCCCAGCTTGCGCTGGGGGTCGATGTCGAGGTCGAAGTTCAGGCCTGGCTAGGCGCCAGTTAATCCAGGGCATCGACTGTCAATGCGCTATCCCGCAGGTCAGTACCACCGCCTGCTACCAGCATAAAAACAATAAATCGAGGGAAGTCGTCATGAAAGAAAGTCTAAAAATCGCCGGAGCGTTTGTAGGCGTGATAGTCGGTGCTGGATTTGCTTCAGGCCGGGAGCTGATGTTGATGTTCGTCAGCTTCGGCGTCTGGGGACTGGTGGGCGCAGTGATCAGCGCCGCGTTCTTTACGTTTCTCGGGATGGCACTTGCCGGCATGGGCAGCCGATTACAGGCCACGTCGCACAAAGACGTGGTCTATAACCTGTGCGGGCGCTTTCTTGGGACTTTTGTCGACCTGATGATTACCTTTTTCATGTTTGCGGTGACTGTGGTGATGCTGGCGGGCGGTGGCGCGCTGTTGGAGCAGCAGTTCGACATACCGGCGATTCTGGGCAGCATTATCGTGACCGTAATCGTCGTGGCCGTTGTGTGCCTGGATGTGCACAAAGTCATTGGCGTCATTAGTGCAGCAACTCCTTTTCTGATTCTTACCGCAGTAGGAGTAGCACTGTACGGAGTCGCCACTCGCGACCTGAGTTTCCCGGAGCTCAACCAGTTGGCCAGCGAGCAGGAGGCCGGAGCGAATCATTGGTTACTGGGCGCCTTGCTGTACGTGTCCTACAACATTGTTGCCGGAGTGCCCATTTTGGCGATCATGGGTGGCGCCGCAAAAACCGAGAAGCAGGCCATGATGGGCGGCATCATCGGCGGTGCATTGTTGGGTTTGCTGATGCTGGTCATGAGTCTGGGGCTGCTTTCACGCCTGGACAGCGTGGCGGACTTGCCGATGCCGATGCTCTCGATTGCGACTGAAGCCTCGCCTATTCTGGGGCTGCTCATGGCCGTGATCATTTTTTGCATGATCCTCAACACGGCCGTAGGCACGCTGTATTCCTTTTGCGCGCGCGTGCTGCCGGTCGGCACCCACAAGTTCCGCCTCGGCTCCGTCGCCGCCGGCGCAATTGCCTTTGTCGGTAGTCTGGTCGGGTTTATCAGCCTGGTAGGTCAGGTGTACCCGCTGTTCGGCTACCTGGGTTTCCTGCTGATCGGTGCCGTACTGATTGGCTGGTTCCGCGCACGTCGACTGGTCACGGCCTGATCTTGAGCGCCTACTGCAGCGGGCAAAAAACCTATTTTTTGCCCGCTGTCCTGAACAGAGGCAGTGCCAGAAACAGCAGCCCGCCGCCCAGAAGCGTGGTGCCGAAACTGGCATGACCGGCCACTATCATTCCCAGCCCCGCGACGATCCCTGCCAGGCCGACAATTCGAATATTTTTGTCCGGTGATTTCAGTTCCATGCTGTCTGTACTCCCTTTGCGATTACCACACAGACTAGCAAAACTTGAGGCGAGCTTGCCAGACTGCGGTTTTACGCCTGTTTTATGAGGTAACCGACGATTGGTATGACGTTTGTCATGGCAAGGGAACTTGAGTTCTAAACTGAGTCCAATGAGGTTCTTATCGACTCAGGATTGCCAAGATGAACGCCACTTCCTCACACGGCTGGGTCTGGGCTTACCGAAAAGTCCGCAGTTTGCAATGCTCACGCCTGTCGTCTGCCTACAGGGCCACTTTGTATGTTTTACGGGGAGATACCGGCACGTTTCACAGTGACTTCAGTTGGCAGAAGAATCGTATCCGGCGATGAAGCCCTGAATACCCCCATTCCCACTGTAGGAGGGACCGCCCCGTCTACGACGCCGCGCTGTCGCGCAGCAAACAGGCCACCGAATATCTTCAGCATCCCCGAATCGGTTCCCTCTCCTTCGGGAGAGGGCTAGGGTGAGGGGGGCTCTTAGATCAAGATCAAAAGATCGCGAGCAAGCTCGCTCCTACAAAGCCTTTAAAATCAATCACTTATTTTATGTTTGATAGGAGCGAGCTTGACCTTGGGATTTATCGCAGCCTTCGTGCCTCGGCAGCGACTACGGGTTCTGTAGGAGCGAGCTTGCCTCGCGATCTCTTGACCTTAAAAGATCGCGAGGCAAGCTCGCTCCTACAAGGACCCCGGCGTTTAAAACGGGTAGTGCCGTGGCGTGTGTTGCACGCTGATCCAGTGGTCACGGGTGAATTCGTCAATCGCCCAGTCACCATTGAAACGGCCAAGCCCTGAGTTCTTTTCACCGCCAAAAGGTGCGTTGGCTTCGTCGTTGACCGGGATGTCGTTGACGTGGGTCATGCCTGCTCTCACTTTGCGGGCAAAGGTGACGGCGCGTTCCAGGTTGGTACTGAAGACTGCACTGGAAAGGCCGAATTCGGTGGCGTTGGCCAATTCCAGGGCATGGGCTTCGTCGCGGGCACGGATCAGCCCCACCAGCGGGCCGAAAATTTCATTGCGGGCAAGGTCCATGTCGACGGTAACTTCGCCGTAGACATGCGGCGCCATCAAGTTTCCATTACTGCCGCCTTCAAACAGCGGACGGGCCCCTTCAGCGCGGGCCAGTTCGATCTTTTCATGCAGGCCCTGCAGCTGTTTGGCGTTGATGACCGGGCCGATCACGGTGTCTTGCAGGTTAGGGTCGCCCACCTTGAGCCCTTTGACCCGCTCTACAAAACGCTCGGCAAAGGCCGAATACAAACGCTCGTCGATAATGATGCGGTTGATCGCCATGCAGATCTGCCCCTGGTGCAGGAATTTACCAAACACCGCAGCATTTACCGCCTGCTCCAGGTCAGCGTCTTCCAGCACGACAAACGGGCTGTTGCCGCCCAACTCCAACGCGACGTGCTTGAGGTGTTCGCCGCCGCTGGCGATTGCGCCAATACCGCGACCGACCGGGGTCGAGCCGGTAAAGGTGATGAGCGACGGCACCGGGTGCTCGACAAACGCATCGCCAATTTCACTGCCCGCACCCACCACCACACTCAATACGCCAGCCGGCAATCCGGCCTCTTCAAAGATGCGCGCCAGCAGCAAACCGCCACACACCGGGGTGTCGCTGGCCGGTTTGATGACCACAGCGTTGCCCAGCGCCAGCGCCGGGGCAATGGAGCGCTGGGTCAAGTGCAGCGGGAAGTTCCATGGACTGATAACGCCGACCACGCCAAGCGCGCTGCGATACACCCGGCTCTCTTTACCCGGCACGTTGGACTCGACGATTCGCCCGTGAACCCGCGCCGGGAAGGATGCCGACTCCAGCGCAATGGCCCGTGCCGCGCCCCATTCCAGTTGCGCCTTGAGCCGGGTGCTGCCGGACTCGCGGATGAGCCAGTCGATGATTTCGTCGCGGCGCCGGTCAAACACCGCCACCACCTCATGCAACACCGCCGCTCGCGCCGAAGGCCCAAGCGCAGCCCATTGCGGCTGCACCTCGGCAGCCTTGCGATAGGCAGCGTCGAGGTCGGCCCGGTTAGCCTGAGGGATTTCCAGCAGCAGCGAATCGTCGAACGGGTTAGTCACCCGCAGGTGTTTGCCGCCCGTGCCTTTACGCCACTCTCCGGCAATCGGTTGCAGATGAAAATCGCTGTAATGGGTCATGTCATGCTCCTTTTAAACAGATTCAGAGGCTTGGGTAACGGAAGACGTGGGGCGTACGTGAATGCACACGATGGCCAAAGCACCTACTACTCCGGGCAACGCGAACGCCAAAAAGTTCTGCTGGAAGGGCAAATCCAGCGCCAACAGGCTGCCACCGAGCATCGGCCCGGCAATGGCCCCGAGGCGGCCAATCCCGGCGGCCCAGCCCACGCCGGTAGAACGGATGTGCGCCGGATAAGAAATCGAAGCATAGGCATGAATCACCGCCAGAGTACCGATGTTGGTTGCGCCGGCAATCAGCAACAGCAGGTTAAGCAGGATCGGGCCGGGCTTGAAGCCGAGGGCGGCCAACGACAGTGCCGCCAGGACGAAAAACAACGCCAGAGTGCGCTGCACACCCAGACGGTCCGCCAGCCAGCCGCCGAACAGTGCGCCCACCGTGGCACCCACGTTGAGGGTCACCAGAAACGCGAGGCTCGAACCCAGGGGGTAACCACCGTGCGCCATAAGCTTGGGCAACCAGGTATTGAGCCCGTAGCTCATCAGCATGCACATGGCGAATGCTACCCACAGCAACAAGGTGGCCAGCGCCTGACCTTTGCTGAATAGCTGCGGCAGACGGGCAGCGCGGGTCTGTTTGTCATTGACCGGCAGGCTCAACGCAGTGCCGGGGCGATACGCCGGGTCGACTTTGACCAACAGTTGATCGAGCTCGCCACGGCGCCCCTTGAGGGCCAGAAACGCCGCCGACTCAGGCAGGTAACGCAGCATAAATGGCACCGCCAACACCGGCAGGACGGCCACGTAAAACACCGCCTGCCAGCCCCACTGCGGGATCACCGCAATCGCCAGCAAGGCCGACAGCACCGCGCCCACCGAGTAGAAGCTCGACATCACGGTAATCATGGTGCTGCGCCGCCCTTCGGGGGCGAACTCGCTGATCAGGTTGATCGCACTCGGCACCAGCGCGCCTAAGGCCAGGCCCATCACCAGACGGCAGGCGCCCAGCTCGAAAGGCGTGGTGGCGTGCCCGGTGAGAAACGCCGCCAGGCTGGCCAGCAAGGTGGTGAGGATGATCAGCTTGCGCCGTCCAAAACGGTCGGCCAAGGGCGCAATCAAGGTGCCGCCGAACAGCATGCCGAACAGCGCGCAACTGCCCAGGGTTCCGGCTTCGATCGCAGACAATTGCCAGTCCTGCATCAACTGCGGCACCACCGAGCCATAGATCACCATGTCGTAGCCATCGAACAGCATGATGAAACAGCCCCACATCAGTATCAGCAGGTGCGTGCGATTAAACGGTGCGGCGTCGATCACTTCACTGACGGAAGTTTTATTCATAACCACCTCTTTTTTTATTGTTGTTGTCGTGCGGTATCAGGCCCGTTTCCCCAGACAAGGCTCGGGCCTGACGTGGGCTGCTAAGGCTCGATGGTGAGCGTCGGCACCTCGATCAAGACCGGGCGCTGGCCCGCCAAGGCCTCAGCAAATGCCGCGGCAAACTGCTCGGCGGTGTCGGTGCGCACGGCGTGTACGCCGTACCCCTGGGCAATCGCGCAAAAGTCCAGGCCCGGCACATCCAGCCCCGGCGCATCGCTGACGCTCAATACATCGGCAAACCAGCGCAAGGCACCGTACGTACCGTTTTTAAGGATGATGAACACCACAGGGATGCCATATTGCGCCGCCGTCCACAGCGCCGTAATGCCGTAATTGGCCGAGCCGTCACCAATAATGCCGACCACCCGCCGCTCTGGCGTGGCCAGTTGCACGCCGACCGCCGCAGGCAAGCCAAAGCCCAGGCCACCGGCAGCCGGAAAGAAGTAACTGCCCGGCTCGCGCATTTCGACGCGCTGCCAGAACGCCCCAACGGTTGATGTGGACTCCTTGACGTAAATGGTGTCTTTAGGCGCCAGTTGGTCGATCAGATCAAAGACAGTTTCCGGGCGCAGCAAACCACCCTCCTCGACCACCGCTGGCGGGCGCGGCAAGGCCTGGGGCATTGCCCGCGTGCCGGGTGCAACCTCGGCCACCAGGGCTTCAAGGGTCAGAGCAATATCCGCCACCAGCGCATCGCCCATTGGCGCACGCGCCGCCTCGCCCGGATCACAGGTGATGTGCAGCAGTTGCGTGCCCGCTGGCAGGTAATCACCGGGGGCGAACTGGTGATAACGAAACACCGGCGCGCCCACCACCAGAATCACGTCATGGTCCGCCAACTGACGGCTGATCCCGGCAATCGCCGCGGGAAGCACACCGCGAAAACACGGATGACGCGTCGGGAACGGGCAGCGCGATGCCGAAGGGGCCACCCAGACGGGCATGCGCAGTTTTTCCGCCAGTTGCACGGCCAGCGCGTTGCTGCCACTGCCATCTACGTCCGGGCCGAGCACCAACACCGGGTTACGCGCGCTCGACAGGCGCTGCGCCCAGTCGTGCAACTGCGCAGGCGACGGC
>NZ_WIVR01000030.1:0-56125 GCF_009600525.1 Pseudomonas sp. FSL R10-1350 | reverse complement strand
GTCCCGGGATCATTTCCCACGAAGCTGTCAGCCCGGCCAGAGAATTTTCAATGTAGTGTCTGGCTTTTTCGACCCTGCCGGGCGCTGCGCCCCCAAGCGCAGGCGCAACACCGTGGCGCTGAGCCAGTCGACTGCCGCCACCTCGGCGGGCAGGCCGTCGCGTTGCGGGTCAAAGGCTTCTATATGCAGGTCAGCGCTCACTTGGCACTGGCACGCCAGGCGCCAGCCTTGCTCGCGCTGCGCACGGCTCAGCGCCTCGGGCTTGAGGTCATGCGGCTCACCTTGCACACAACGCACCAGACAGGCATGGCAACTGCCCGCCCGGCAACTGTAAGGCACAGACACGCCTGCCTGATTCAAGGCATCCAGCAAATTGCAGCCATCAGCAACTGACCAGCGTTTGTCAGCGACGTGTAACTCGGGCACTTCTGGCCTCCTGTAAGCAGTTGAATCTGTAGCAGTTGCCGAAGGCTACGTCCGATCGCGAAGCGATCGTAAAACCTGAGTGTGCGGTGTAACTGAGGTACCGCGGTAGGGGATTCTACGACGGCTTCGCCGCCGGACGTAGCCTACGGCAACTGCTACGACGCCCCCTACTTTCGTTTGGCCCTCAGCAGGTGTAACAAAGACAGGGGCGGGTTATACTGCCGCGCCTTTTTTGTACCGGTCATGCGTGCCCGGTACATCTCTCAAGTTGTTTACGACAGACCGAAACACCCAGGTCGCAAACACCTTATTGATTGAATGTTCCCGTCTTATAGAGGAGCGCGACCCATGACCGTGATCAAGCAAGACGATCTGATCCAGAGCGTTGCTGACGCCCTGCAATTCATTTCTTACTACCACCCCGTTGACTTCATTCAGTCCATGCACGAAGCCTACCTGCGCGAAGAATCGCCAGCGGCCCGTGACTCGATGGCGCAAATCCTGATCAACTCGCGCATGTGTGCCACCGGCCACCGCCCGATTTGCCAGGACACCGGCATCGTCACCGTGTTCGTGCGTGTGGGCATGGATGTGCGCTGGACCGGCGCCACCATGAGCCTGGACGACATGATCAACGAAGGCGTGCGTCGCGCGTACAACCTGCCAGAAAACGTCCTGCGTGCATCCATCTTGGCCGACCCGGCCGGTGCTCGCCGCAACACCAAGGACAACACCCCGGCAGTCATCCACTACTCCATCGTCCCGGGCAACACCGTGGAAGTGGACGTGGCGGCCAAGGGCGGCGGTTCCGAGAACAAGTCGAAAATGGCCATGCTCAACCCGTCCGACTCGATCGTTGACTGGGTGCTCAAGACCGTTCCGACCATGGGCGCGGGCTGGTGCCCACCGGGCATGCTCGGCATCGGCATCGGCGGCACGGCTGAAAAGGCGGCAGTGATGGCCAAAGAAGTGTTGATGGAGTCCATCGACATTCATGACCTGATCAAGCGCGGCCCGAGCAACCGTATCGAAGAGATGCGTATCGAGCTGTTCGAGAAGGTCAACCAACTGGGCATCGGCGCCCAGGGCCTGGGCGGTCTGACCACCGTGCTCGACGTTAAAATCATGGACTACCCGACCCACGCCGCTTCCCTGCCGGTGTGCATGATCCCGAACTGCGCGGCCACCCGCCACGCGCACTTCGTGCTCGACGGTTCCGGCCCTGCCGAACTCGAAGCGCCGCCGCTCGACGCCTACCCGGAAATCGTCTGGGAAGCCGGCCCGTCGGCCCGCCGTGTCAACCTCGACACCCTGACCCCGGAAGACGTACAAAGCTGGAAGCCGGGCGAAACCGTATTGCTCAACGGCAAAATGCTCACCGGTCGCGACGCGGCGCACAAGCGCATGGTCGAAATGCTCAACAAGGGTGAAACCTTGCCGGTCGACCTCAAAGGCCGCTTCATCTACTACGTTGGCCCGGTTGATCCGGTAGGCGACGAAGTGGTTGGCCCGGCAGGCCCGACCACCGCTACGCGGATGGACAAATTCACCCGCCAGATCCTCGATCAAACCGGCCTGCTGGGCATGATCGGTAAATCCGAGCGCGGCCCGACTGCCATCGAAGCGATCAAGGAACACAAAGCCGTGTACCTGATGGCCGTGGGCGGTGCAGCCTACCTGGTTGCCCAGGCGATCAAAAAATCGCGCGTGGTGGCGTTTGCCGAACTGGGCATGGAAGCGATCTACGAGTTCGACGTTAAAGACATGCCAGTGACCGTGGCAGTCGACAGCAAAGGCGAGTCGGTGCACATCACCGGCCCGGCGATCTGGCAACAAAAGATCCACGACAGCCTGGCCGTAGAAGTGCAATAAGCACATCCACGCCAGACACAAAAACGGCCGGGTGAATAACCCGGCCGTTTTTTTATGCGCGCCTCCTTGTGGGAGCGGGCTTGCTCGCGATTCAAGCGATACGGTTTGCCTGATGAACTGCGGCGATGCCATCGCGAGCAAGCCCGCTCCCACAGGTTTTCAACAGTCCAAACCTGCCCTGCGCTTAGAACGCGTTACGGAAGATCTCTTCAATCTGCGCCTGATCAGCCTTGCGCGGGTTAGTGAAGCCGCACGCATCTTTCAGCGCATTGGTGGCCAGGACCGGGATGTCATCCAGTTTGGCGCCCAGATCACGAAGGCCTGCCGGGATTTCTACGTCCTTGGCCAAAGTACGAATTGCCGCAATGGCCGCCTGTGCGCCCTCTTCCGGGCTCAGGCCGCGCACGTCGGCGCCCAGCGCGTGTGCCACGTCCGTCAGGCGCTGCGCACAGACATTGGCGTTAAAGGTTTGCACATGGGGCAGCAACACGGCGTTGCACACACCGTGCGGCAGGTCGTAGTAACCGCCCAACTGGTGCGCCATGGCATGCACAAAACCCAACGACGCGTTGTTGAACGCCATACCCGCCAGGAACTGCGCATACGCCATGTTTTCACGCGCTACCAGGTCTTTGCCGTCACGCACCGCCTGACGCAGGTTCTGGCTGATCAGCTCCATGGCCTTGATCGCACAGGCATCGGTAATCGGCGTGGCCGCCGTCGACACATAGGCTTCAATGGCGTGGGTCAAGGCATCCATGCCAGTGGCGGCAGTCAGGCCTTTAGGCATCGCCACCATCAATTCAGGGTCATTGACCGACAACAGCGGGGTCACGTTACGGTCGACAATGGCCATTTTTACGTGGCGCTCTTCATCGGTAATGATGCAAAAACGCGTCATCTCACTGGCCGTGCCGGCCGTGGTGTTGATCGACACCAGCGGCAGTTGCGGCTTGGCCGACTGATCGACGCCCTCATAGTCACGAATATGCCCACCGTTAGTGGCGCACAGGGCAATGCCCTTGGCGCAGTCATGGGGCGAGCCGCCGCCCAGTGACACCACGAAATCACACGCGTGCTCCTTGAGGACTTTCAAACCGGCTTCGACGTTAGCAATGCTCGGGTTCGGCTTGGCCCCGTCAAAAATCACCGATTGCACGTCCTGCAACGCCAGCTTTTCAGCAATCAACGTCGCCACCCCGGCCTTGGCCAGCCCTGCGTCCGTAACGATCAACGCCTTGCGAAAGCCATAATTGCGAATCGCGGCCATGGCTTCGTCCAGACAGCCGTTGCCCATGATATTTACCGCAGGGATGAAAAAGGTGCTGGTCATCGAGAGTCCTCAGCGCGGGCACTGCCCGCAACGCTTGTTGTGTCGGTGGGGGTAGCTTCCTCCAATCAAATGGCGCAGATCTTGACTTGGCTCAACGGTTGGGCGTGATAAAGTCCCGCACCGCCCCAGTATCGAGACACAAATAGACATGACCCCCTTCCAGGAATTTGATGCCGAACTAGAAGACTGGAACACGCTCAGCGCCAGCCAGCCTTGCAGCGGGTTGCTGCTGGGTAACGGCGCGAGCATGGCCGTGTGGCATGACTTTTATTACGACTCATTGTTTGAGAAAGCCAAAAGCGTCAGCGAAAAGCCCCTGAGCCAGACCGAACTCAGCGTGTTTGACGCCTTGGGCACGCGCAACTTCGAACACGTGCTCAGCGCCCTGAAAACCGCGAGCAAGGTCAACAAAGCGCTGGCGATCAGCTCGGCCTCGCCGCGCAAACGCTATTACGCGATCAAAGAAGCCCTGATCAACTGCACCCAGGATGTGCACATCCCGTGGCGCTTGATGCAGGCCGACACCTTGCGCTGCTGGCAGCAGGAACTGGCTCGCTACGCCACCGTGTACTGCTCCAACTACGACCTGCTCACCCCATGGGCGGTGATGCAGGCGCCCAAGCAATTCAATGACCTGTTCGACACCCCAAGCGCCACCTTTGAGTTGGGCTACGCCCTGGGCAAAGGCAAAGCCACGCGGGTGCTGTACCTGCACGGCGCCATGCACCTGGTAAAAAACCAGGAAGGCAAGGCACGCAAACTCAACGCAGACGAAGCCACCTTGCTCAGCAGCTTTGCGGTCAACCATTCGATCAGCGCCCTGGATGATGTGCCGCTGTTTGTCAGCGAAGGCAGCAGTGATGACAAGCGCAAATCCATTCGCTACTGCGACTACCTGAGCTTTTGCCACGAACAACTGATGACCCACAAAGACGCGCTGTGCCTCTTTGGCCACAGCTTGAGCGAGCAAGACCAGCACCTGATCAACGCCCTGCGCCAGGCACCGCTGAAAACCCTGTGCATCTCGATCTACCCGCGCAGCGAAGCGTTTATCCGCTTCCAGAAAAACCACTACGCGGCGCTATTTGCCGACAAAAAGCTGACATTGCGTTTCTATAATTCAAAAACTCACCCGCTCGGCTCCAGCAAACATTCAGTCCCGGTAGAGGTGTAACCCCTCATCACAACTGTAGGAGCGAGCTTGCCTCGCGATCTTTTGATCTTTCGCAGCCTTCGTACCTCGGCAGCGACTACAGGATTCAGAGACATCGGTAATAAAACGAGACAAATAGCAATAATTCTCGATACCATTCGCGTCTTATTGCTCCGTTTTCCTACAGGGATGTACATGTCTCGCCTCAAACCCGACCCGCTGGCGGCCGAATCCTTTCGCGAGTTCTATACGCAAATTCTGCACTTCCTGCGCAAGCGTACTGACAACGCCAGCGATGCCGCTGACATGACTCAAGATGTGTTCACGCAATGGCTGGGTTATCAGGACCGGGCCAACGTCGAGCAACCGCGGGCGTTTCTGTTCCAGGTGGCGCGCAATCTGCTGCGCGATCACTGGCGTCGGCAGCAGGTACGCCATGAGGCACACAGCGAGCACCTGCAACCGGCAACCGAGCCTTTAAGCGACGAGAGGGATGAGCCCATGGCCGCTGCCCAGCGCCTGCAACGCCTTGAGCAACTCAAAAGCGTACTCGCCGAACTCTCGCCCAGACGCCGCGAAGCCCTTATGCTGCACCGCTTTGAAGGCTTGAGTCAGGCACAGATAGCCGAACGCATGGGGATCTCCGTCAGCATGGTGGAAAAACACATTGCCTTTGCCTTGTTGCATTGCAAGCAGCATTTACACCGGGATAGCGGCAAGGAACAGCCAAAATGAGCCCTTTTCACACAAGCGACACCGACAGCATCGACGCGCAAGCCGCCCTGTGGTTTACCCGTAACCGTGACGCGCACAACGCCCCCGCAGACCCTGCGTTCAGCACTTGGCACGCGGTCCCGGCGCATGCCCGGGCCTACGCCGAATTCGAAGCCTTGTGGGCCGACCTGGGTGAACTTGAACACCTGAACAAGCCCGTGCCGTTGCCCGTCAAAAAACCTTCACGCACCGGTTACGGCTTCGCCGTGGCCACGGCGGCCGCGATTGTATGCGCCCTCTTCGCCCTCAACCTAGGCACGCCGGTGGCGCTTTATCAGCAGCCAGTGGCCACGTACCGCGAAGGGGCAAAAACCCTGCAGCTGCCCGACGGAAGCACGCTGAACGTCAACGCCAATACCCAGCTGCGAATCGACTTCACCGCTCAGGTGCGCAACATTTACCTGGAACAAGGCCAGCTCTACATCGACGTGGCGCCCAACAAAGAGCATCCGCTGGTGGTGCATGCCGGTGACGCGCAGATCAAAGTGGTGGGCACCGGCTTTGATGTCCGTCGCAGCCAGCGCCAACTGGAAGTCAGCGTCGCCCATGGCCAGGTGGCATTTATGCCCGATGCCAACACCGCGACCTTGCTCGGCGCCCAACAACAAGCCACCTATGACTACGCCAAAGGCACCCTGCAAACGCACACGTTGAATGCCAATGAAGTGGGCAATTGGCGCAGTGGCCACTTGTCCTTTCGCAATCGCGAGTTGGCCAGCCTGGTGGATGAACTGGATCTGTATCGCCCTGGGGTCATTGAATTGGCGAGCGGGCCGCTCGAGCACTACAAAGTCTCGGGCAACCTCAATACCGCCGACCCACTGGCGCTGGTCAAAGCCCTGCCCGCCCTGATCCCGGTGAAAACCGTGCTGCTGGACAGCGGAAAAATCCGTATCGAACCGCGCTAAAAAAACAACTGCGAATATTTTGCATTCGCATATGTGGTTTTTCATGCCTGCCGCGTCTTCCTCCGGTCTGCGTTGCTAACGCACGCCTTTTTTTTGGCCTTTGTTGCCGCTCTGGGGGATTTCATGTTTCGCGCACCACATCACTTCTCGTATTTGTGCACCCGCCCGACCTTGCTCGCCGCGTGCATGACGTTCAGCCTGTATGCCCAAGCCGACTCGATCCAGTTGCAACTGCCTGCGCAATCGCTGGCCAGTTCGTTGAGTGACATCGCGCAACAAGCGAACATCGCCCTGCTGTTCGACGAAGCGCTGCTGCGCAACATCAAAGCCCCGGCACTGAGCGGCGACTACAGCCCGCAAGACGCCATCCAGCGACTGCTCAAAGACACCGATTTCAACCTGATCCTGGTCGACAAAACCTACGTGGTGCAGCCCAAAGAGCAAGGCACCACCACCAGCAACAGCCTCGAACTCGGCGCGCTCAGCGTGGTGGGCAGCGGTAACGAGGTCGACTCCAGCAACGTCGGCAAGTCGACCATGACCCAGACCGAAATCAACCGCTACCAGGCCAACAACATCCCGAGCCTGCTGTCCACGTTGCCCGGCATCTACCTCGGCGGCTCGCTCAAACCTGGCGGCCAGACCATCAATATATGGGGCCTGGGCGAAGCCGAAGACGTGCAACTGACCGTCGATGGTGCGACCAAAAGCGGCTTTGAGCGCTACATGCAAGGCACAATTTTTGTCGAGCCCGAGCTGATCAAGCGCCTCGAAGTCGAAAAAGGCCCCCACGACGTGCGCACCGGAAATGGCGGCTTTGCCGGTGCGGTGCGCATGATCACCAAAGATGCTCCGGACCTGCTCGAAGACGGCAAAAACACTGGCGGCATGCTCAAGTACGGCTATAGCAGCAACGACCACCAACAGGTGTACAGCGGCGCCGTGTACGGGCGCACCGACGATGGCCGCGCCGATGCGCTGGTGTATTACACCAAGCGCGACGGCGACGACATGAAGCTGGCAGGCCGCATGCCCGACCCGAACAACAATTACCCGGTCAACCCCAAGCGCCTGCCCAATACCGCCCAGGACCTGGACGCGCAACTGCTCAAGGTCAACCTGCACTTCAACGAAGAACACAGCCTGGGAATGACCTACTCCCATGTGAACAACGCGCTGTGGGTGCCCTTCTCGGCGATCAGCTACCCGGCCCCGCCCACCCAGGCCAACATCGATAAATACGGCTATGACGGCGCCACCCGCAGATTCTTGTCCAACCGCTCGACCATCGACAACACCTGGACGAGCCAATACAAGTACCAGCCCGTCAACAACCCGCTGATTGATCTGGAAGTGAAGCTCTCGCACTCCAAAACCGAGCAGACCGACAAGCGCGGCGAAAACGCCTTCTTCCAGCCTGCCAGCGGCGGTCGCAAAATGGACACCGCCTACACCGACAACATGCTTCAGATCGAAAACGTCAGCCTGATCCCCACCGGCCCGTTGAACCATGCGGTGACCACCGGCGTGCAAGTGCGCAAGCATCAACGCGACGTCGACATGTGGATGCCGGGCGGGATTTACGAGTCCGAAAAATACAACTACGGCCACTACCAGCCGGGCTTTATGCCCAAGGGCAAAGTCGACACCAACAGTTTCTATGTTCAGGACGCCATTACCTGGGGCGACTTCACCCTGACCCCGTCGCTGCGTTACGACCATGTACGCAACCGTGGCCAAGAAAACGACGCGCCCCTGTATAACCAGGCCGAACTGGGCCACGACTACAGCAACCAGACCTACACCGGTTGGTCGCCGCGGCTGTCAGCCTTCTGGAAAGTCACCCCCAATACCGCCTTGTTTGTCGACTACAGCAAAACCTGGCGTGCGCCGGTGATTGATGAGCAGTATGAAGTGCAAGGCACGGGCAACCGCACCACCACCAGCCTGGACCTGGACCCGGAGCGCATCACCGGCTGGCGTGCAGGCAACATCACCAACTTCGATCATATTTTTAGCGACAGCGACCATGCGCTGATCCGCACCACGTTGTTCCGCAACAAAATCGACAACGAGATCTTCAAGGCCACCGGCGTCGGCTGTGCCCAACAAACCACCGCAGGCGGCATGTCCAAGGAATGTGCAGGCATGCTGCCCATGTCCAACTACCGCAACATCGGCAGCGTGACCATCAAGGGCTTTGAAGTTGAGAGTTTCTACGATTCGACCTACGTTTTTGGATCGCTGTCATACGCCTGGATGACCGGCAAACACGAAGGTGCTTACACCAACCCGTGGGGGCCTGATGTGTGGGCGCGCGACATTCCGGCACCTAAATGGATTGCGGTACTGGGCACCAAAATCCCGAGCCTCGATGCTCGCGTGGGCTGGAAAGGTGAGTTCGTGCGCAAGACCGACCGCCTGCCAAGCGACAAATACGGCCCAGGCCCGTTGACCGCTCTGGGGGACAGCTACTACAACCAATACGCCAACGACGACTACAACGTGCAGGGCCTGTTCGCTGAGTGGAAACCCCAGCAACCGTACCTCAAAGGCACCGAAGTCAACTTCACCCTGGACAACATGTTCAACAAAAGCTATCGCCCGATGCTCAGCGGCGCCAACGCCTACAGCCAGGGCCGCAACGCCAAAATCAGCATCACGCGGTTCTTCTGAGCCATCCCGACCTCGCGATCTTTTCATCGTTAAAAGATCGCGAGGCAAGCTCGCTCCTACAGACCTGTCGATGTCCCCCAACCTGTAGTCGTTGACGAGCCTGCGAGGCTACGTCAAAACCAACCACCCCGACTTTCTACGCATGCCCGCTGCTACGCGGCACCACTGTCAATTCCGGGGCTTGTACCCGGCGCTGGCTCAAATAGCGCGTGCAACTGACCCGCAAGAACGACGCGAAATTGACCACTTCGCCGCGATAATCCATCACTTCTTCATACAGCTTGGCCACCAATTGGTTGGTGGTCAGGCCATCCGCTTCTGCGATTTCGGTGAGAATGTCCCAAAACTGGTTTTCCAGGCGCAAGGTGGTGACCACGCCACAGATACGCAATGAGCGCGAGCGCGATTCATACAAGATCGGGTCGGCTTTTACATAGAGCTCACACATGGTCACGCCCTCTTCTTACAAAGTGATCCGGGTGCCCAACAACCCCAGGAAAGCCGCCAGCCAGGTCGGATGCGCTGGCCAGGCCGGTGCCGTGGCCAGATTGCCCTGCACATGGGCCTTGGTCACGTCGATATCAATGTAAGTCCCGCCCGCCAGACGCACTTCTGGGGCGCAGGCCGGGTAGGCACTGCATTCACGGTCTTTGAGCGTGCCTGCGGCAGCGAGCAATTGCGCACCATGGCAGACCGCAGCAATCGGTTTACCCGCCTTGTCGAAATCGCGCACCAGCTCCAGAACCTTTTCGTTCAAACGCAGATACTCCGGCGCACGGCCACCCGGTATCACCAGCGCGTCATAGTCGCTGGCCTTGACCTTGTCGAAATCAAAATTCAGGGCAAACAGATGGCCGGGCTTTTCGCTGTAAGTCTGGTCGCCCTCGAAATCATGGATCGCGGTGCGCACGGTCTGGCCAGCTGTTTTACCGGGGCATACGGCATGCACCTGGTGACCGACCATCAACAGCGCCTGAAACGGCACCATGACTTCGTAGTCTTCGACGTAATCGCCAGCCAGAATCAGAATTTTCTTTGCCGCCATGGTGCGTGCTCCTTACAGGTAAGACCTTGGGCCAATAAGAGTAGCCAAGGTAAACCCTATGCGCCTGCACGGGTAATAGCCAACTACTACGTACCCGAGCAGACGCTTCGCGCACGCTTACTTCAACAAGCCATCAGCCTGCAGCAAGGTTTCAAGGCAGTGCTCTTGAATGTGGTAGAACGCCTTGAGTTCCTGAATTTTCACCAACAACTGCGCCGGGTCTTGAGGTTCGGCACGTTTGACCGCGAGGATCATTTTGTTTTTGTTGGTGTGTTC
The DNA here is from genome assembly GCF_009600525.1 of Pseudomonas sp. FSL R10-1350. Lineage (NCBI taxonomy): Bacteria > Pseudomonadati > Pseudomonadota > Gammaproteobacteria > Pseudomonadales > Pseudomonadaceae > Pseudomonas > Pseudomonas sp. FSL R10-1350. The sequence goes on along the minus strand of NZ_WIVR01000030.1, from coordinate 45,662 downwards.
CAGCGAGATGAACTCAAACACCTTGGTTTCATAGCCGCAGGCTTCAAGGAACAACGCACGCAGGCTGTCGGTGACCATTTCGGCCTGCTGGCCCAGGTGCAAGCCGTATTGCAGCATCGGCTTGAGCAGCGCCGGGCTCTGGATTTGCAGGCGGATCTGCTTGTGGCAGCACGGCGAACACATGATGATCGCGGCCCCGGAACGGATGCCCATGTGAATCGCATAGTCGGTGGCAATGTCACAGGCATGCAGGGCGATCATCACGTCAATCGGGGTCGGCGCAAAACTGCGCACGTCGCCGTGCTGGAAGCTCAGGCCCGGATGCTCCAGACGCTGGGCAGCGTTGTTGCACAGCGTGACCATGTCTTCGCGCAACTCAACGCCGGTGACCAGGCCTTCAGCGTGCAGGCTGTGACGCAGGTAGTCGTGGATGGCAAACGTCAGGTAACCCTTGCCTGAACCGAAATCCACCACTTTGACCGGCTGATCGAGCTTGAGCGGCGAGCTGCTCAAGGCGTGGGAAAACACCTCAATAAATTTGTTGATCTGCTTCCACTTGCGCGACATCGCCGGGATCAGCTCTTGCTGCTTGTTGGTGACGCCAAGGTCCGCCAAAAAAGGCCGTGTCAGGTCCAGAAAGCGATTTTTCTCACGGTTGTGCTCAGCCGACGGCACTTCTCGCGCTTGTTGGCTTTTGCCTTTAAACAGCGAGCTTTTGCCTTTTTTGCTGTACTCCAGCTGCACTTCGTCGGTCAGCGTCAGCAGATGCGCGTTTTTGAACGCTTCGGGCAACAGACCGGCAATCGTTGCAACGGCCTCGTCGAGTGCAAAGTTCTTGGTGATGTCACGGGTTTTGTAGCGGTACACAAACGACAGGCAAGGCTGATCCTTGACCGTGACCTGCTTGATGATGACCCGCTGCAACTCGGCCTCCGGGCCGACATATTTGGCCAGCACCAGCTTGATAAACGAGTTTTGCGCCAGACCGGTTTCCAGCAGGTTCAAAAATTGCGCACGATGATCCGGCACAGACGGGGCGGTGGTAGCAGTCACTGACATTTAAAAAGGTGCCTCGAGGGGTGCAGAAGAGGAATTCGCAATGGCCGCCATTTTAGGCGTGTTGACGGCCGGGGGCACGGGGTTATTTCGCAATCCGGGCCGTGCATAGCTATGTACCGCGTCTGTGCCCCGGCCATTGCGTTAAATCAAGGCCTCGATCTTCGCCGGATAAATCCCGGCGCAGAAGCCTTGTTTTTTGATCCCTGACGCAATGGCACCTCATGAAAACACTCTCATCGACACCCGATTTCCTGGCGCGTTTTGTCGCCCTTGGCAGCTTCCCTCAAGACCAGTTTTTACCGCGCCCAACCTTTAAAAACGTGGTCGCCGAAGCCTTCAAGCAGGCCATGCTGGAGGCATACCCCGGGCTCAAGGCCGATGTGTCACACGCGCACATTAGCCAATCACTGCCCTCGGCCGATGCTCAACCCGCCCCGGCACCCGATCCACCCAGCACCTGGCGACTGATCGCGCCATCGACCCTGCTGATTCAAGGTTTTATCGATCAGCGCACACTCAACCTGTCAGCGGACAGACACCGCCTCACCATTGATCAGAAAGTCGAAAATCCCGCGCCCTTGAGCGTGAGCATGGCAACCCTTGAGAAGCTGCTCAATGAGTGGGCACCTCAGGTGATCGATGTTTTCGCCCAAGCCTTGATCCATTTCTGGAGCACCCCCTCACCCGCCGGTGTCAGCCCCTGGCTATGGTTGAGCCGGGTGCTGCAAGTCGGCTTGAGCGCCACCCACAACGACACCCATCGCCAGCCCGCATTGACTCAGGAACAGTCAGCCGGGCTGGGCGCCTTGTCAGGCTTCGCGGACAAAGAGCAGCGATTGAAGCTCACGATGGAAACCCCGCTGCACGCTTATCTGGTCAACATCGACACCACCGATGCCCAAGGCCCGCGGCGCTTGCAGATCCCGGGGCTGGCACTGATTACCCGCAGCATCGGTGAGCGCCTGATCGTCATGGCCTGGTCACTGGCCGACGGCATAGAGCTGTTTGATTCACTGCAGGACTTCGCCCAGACACTGCCCCAACGCATACCGGGCCTGGCAGATGACAGCCCGGTGGTCTGGAGCGCGTATGAGCCCGAAGGCCATTTTTTTCAGGCATTGGCCCAAACCCTGCTCGACAAAACCCTGCGCACGCTCACTGCCCTGGGCCAAACCGCCCGGGCTGAACGCTGGAGCGCTGGCCGACTGGCATTGGCGCTGGATGAAGAGGCGTTGATGTTTCATTTTTTCAGCGCCCAGGAATCCAAAGATTTTGAGCAACTGGTCAGCAAACTCCCTCAATGGTTGACCACCGCTGCACGCGCAGACATTCGCGCCTACAGCCGCCTGCTGGCCAATCAAGTGGCGCAACAACAGAGTGCAGAGGGCAAAACCTTCCTCGATGACATTCCCACGCTGCTGGATTTCGCTCTGCAAACCCTCAATGCCCGAATGCAGCAAGATCACCCGGACGACCCGGTGGACGCGGCCCGGATCGACATCCATGACATTGCCATCCAGGACCTGCAAATGGCCTGGCTGACAGAAGACGTCATGCCGCTGACCGAGTTTTCACTGACCTACGTGGGCGGTAAACCGGCGGCGTTTATCCAGGTTAAAGAGCGCAGCGGCCTGCCTCTGCCCACTTGGCTGAACGCCAGCTATATCAAAAATTTGCTGGAAGAAATCGACATCGGCTCGCTGTACATCAGCCTGCTTAAAGCCAATCTGGTGGACGATGCCGAGCAAGTGACGAAGCGCAAGGCGCTGTTCAAATCCCAGTTGCAGGCGCAACTGCCACTGCTGGCGCTGGAGCATAAAATCCGCGACAGGTTCGGCTTCACAGAGGCGGGCTGGCAGCTCGTCGCACGCCTGATGAGGTCTAGTGCCGTGCCCCTGAATAGTCAGGACTGCATTCGGCCACTGGCTTTCACCTTATATGACGGCGCCTCCGCCAACATCGTGGGCAACATGTTTGTGCTCGGTCCCAGAGACCTGAGCAGCGGGCCCTTAGTGCTCTACCGCCCTTTCGCCACTGATTCACTGCTCGAATTTGCTGACCGCGAGGCCCTGATGAAGGCTATCCAGCAACCCGGCGAACTTCAGGACCTGGTCGTGGCCTGGCTGCCCGATTCGGTGCGCAGTTATTACGCCGATGGTGGCTTTGAACGTCCGCACCTCGAAAGCGTGGTTAATGCCGGGTTGCTGGCGCTGCTGCCCATAAGCCCTGCCCAACTGGCGGATCTGATCATTCAGGACGATGCGCTGGCGTATGCTTTCGACAGCCATATAGAGGCCCTGATCACGCTGTCGGACAAACAGACTGTGTCCAGTTCCGAGCGGCGCTGGATTCTGTTCAAGCGCTACGCCTGGATGCTGTTCAACGGCCTGACGTTTTTTGTCAGCGGCCCGTTGCAAAAAGCCGCCTGGGTTTTCCAGACCCTGATCAGCATCGACGAAACGCTGCAAGCCCGAATCGAAAGCGACCCCGAGGCGGCCAAACAAAGCGTGATCAGCCTGCTGCTCAATCTGAGCCAGGCGCTGCTATACGAGGGGCTGAGTTTTCACGCAGCCCTCAATGTGCACTCACGCCTGCAAGCGCCTGCCGACCTGCCCATGCCAGCACCGCTGGAGCTGCCAACTCATTCCTCCCCAAAACTCCCGGCAGCCAGTTCGCCAGCACAGGCCGTGAGCCGTAAAACCGGCCCGGACCCGGATGCTCAGGCCGCCAGGGCCTACTCAACACTGGATTTTTCGTGGTTCAACGGCCAACCCCGCCCATCAACCCGTCAGCGGGCAGCCCTGGACACCTTCATCACCGATCTCGATATAAGCAGCGGCACGCCCATTGAAGTCGGGCCGTTAAAAGGCCTGATCAACTTTCAGGGCAACACATACGCCGTCATCGATAAAAAAACCTATCGCATCAGCCGTCAGGATGATGGCGTAGTCATTCAGGACGCCAAACAACCGACCCGTTTGGGGCCCTGGTTGATGAGCGATGACACCGGACATTGGGACTTCGACCTGCGTCTGAGGCTGCGCGGTGGCGGGCCTAAAAAGCGCATTGCACAAATGCGCGAAGAAAAAAAACAGGCGCTGACACAGTTAGTCGCCGAAGAAACACGGTTGATGACTGAAAAGCTGGCCCGTGATCGAGTACTGACGCTCACCGAAACACTCATGGCGGCGCCCAGCGGGCGCGAAGCAACCTTCTTCGAGCGTTATGAAACAGAATTTACTCAATGGAGCATCAGTGCCCGCGCGCTGATCAAAACTGTACAAAAGATGAACGATATAACCCCCGTTCCCTCCTTTGAGGCAAAAATGCAGGCGTTGTGGGCAGAACTGACCCTCAAACTATTCAAAATGCAAAACCACCTTGAAGAGCAGCGCAAGGACCTGCCCCTCACAGCGTTCAGTGCAGAATTCAAAATCCGCCTGAGCGTTGCCATAAACCAATTGGGTGCCGACAATCAGCAGCCTTACCTCGAACTCGTCGAACACCTTAAAAAAGCTGAGGTGCTCGAACGCAAAGCATTTGATATCGCATTAATGGAATCTGAAGGGATTTTGGAGACCAGCAAGTTGCCCATACCGCGCGACTCACCGCTGGCAGACCTGTTCCTGAAAAAAGATAAACATTTTTTCGACCGCCACTGGGCAGTCATCTATATGGAAACGCTGCAGGAACTGGTCTTGAACCGGGCGGCCAGCGACCTCAACGCCGAAGAACTGCACGCTTTCAACCACCTCAACACCGATGTCTTCGTCAATATGGGCTGGTCGCAGTTAAGACTGCGCCTCCAGGAAGGGCAGATCGGTGTCGAGCACATTGAATTTTACGAGTCGGCCATCACCCTCTACCAGGGTTTAACAGCCACCTGCGAAAACTTGATCACTCTCAAGTCGGAACATTTTCGCAATGAATACCTGCCCTCTTTACTGGCAGCCATCAAACCGCTGCAGTCGTTTGCCGAAATGCAATTGTCGAAGGTGATATGGGAGTCAGAAAGCTCAAGCTCCGAGTCTGATGAGCCGCAGCCCGGCCCCAGCTGGAAAACAGCGCTGCCGCCCGCCAAAACAAAAACCGGCGCGCCCCGACAAAAAGTCTTCAAGACCACCGACAAACAAGTTCTGGTGGGCGTGGTCCGTAATCGCAGCCCTGACGACCCCACTGAAATTGTCGATGTGGTGGATGCCTTCAGCCAGATGAAAGTCAGTTCTTACCGGCGTGGTGCGAGCGATGAATGGGAGCAAATCGAAAACCTCAGGCCCGCCACCCCCACTGTGGTATCCCATGCCAAATCCCTTGCCAGGCTGGAGGCCGACGCCGTCAAACTGCTGGGCAGGGTCGAGGCCAGCATTCAACAGACACGCGCGTTCGCCAAAACGTCGAAAATCCCGGTAGAAATCGAAGAAATACTGGAGTTCAAAAGCCAGTCCCTGGACGAAACGGCCAGGCAAATGCAAGTTCTACTCGCCGCTGAAGGCCCGGACGTCGAACCTCTGACACGCAGTCAAAGGGGCATCGCCAATGGGTTGATCGCTCAGCTAGAGCTCAATTCAGTACGGCTGCGTGCGGAAGGTAAACGCTTGCGAATCAGCCTGATTACCGACTTGCCCCCCACCGCGGCGAATATCGACTACCTCAAGACCCATGACCAGGTGGAGATTGTGCGACTGGGCAAACGTCGCCCGATGAGCGGGCCAAGAAAGGATTACGTGCAGGAATATGAGGTCCGCAGTCGCGATGGCAAAGCTTTGTGGTACGCGCATTTTCATTACAGCTCGCCGGATGCAGCGCCCGCAGCCTTTACCGCCGCACACTTGAAAACAGAGGCGCATCGGTTCATGAGTGCTCAGGCCTTGTATGCCCAAGCGGGCTCAACCTCCGATGTGATTCAGATTTACCGCAGCAAGATCACCCTGGCGCTTGCAGAAAAACTGTTCCTGGCGGTCCAGTCAGTGTGATGAAGGCGCCATACAGGCGCCTTCAAACGGTTACAACACCACTAACCGATTCGGCAATTGATTACGCGTAGCGGTTTTGGGTACGTGTTTTTCAAGCAGTTCGGCACTGGCGTCGATGCAGGCGATAAAGCCTTCTGCGGTGTGCCCCAGTGCAACGCGGCGTACAAAATCGCTGACGATGTTGCCCCAATCGCTGTTGTCCAGGCGCTGGGAGATGCCTTCGTCGACGATGATCTCGACGTAGCGCTCGGCTTCACTGACAAAAATCAGCACCCCGGTGCGGTCTTGGGTGTGGTGCAGTTTTTGTTCGAGAAACTGGCGCCGCGCCAGGTTGCTGGCCCGCCAGTGGCGAACCCGCGCCGGGATTAAAAAGGTGGTCAGCACCGGGATACGGAAGATCAAACTGAGGAAGACAAAAGTGGCCCATTGCAGCATGAGCAATGTGTAGATCGTCATGTCGCTGTCTATAAAGTGCACCAGCGCCGGTACCACCAGGGCGATCAAGCTGGCCCAGAGTAAGGGGATGTAGCTGTAATCGTCGGCGCGCGGTGCGAGCACGGTGACGATTTCGGCGTCGGTGCGCTGTTCGGCGCGGGTCACGGCCTCTTCAACCTGCCGTTTTTGCTCTTGCGTGAGTAAAGCCATAAGTGTCGATGCCCGTTTAAAAATGAATTACCAGCCGCCCGAAGCGCCGCCGCCACCAAAACTGCCGCCGCCTCCTCGAAAACCACCGCCGCCACCGCCACGTCCAAAGCCACCGCCGCCAAAGCCGCCGGAGCGCGAGCCGCCACCTCCACCGGAGTTGCAAATGCCATAGAACTGGCAGGCGGCGACCACCACGACGAACGCTAAAAACAACAGCAGCACCACGCCGGGATGCTCAGCCAAAAAGTCATCACCACCGCCCTGCCCGCTGGCGTAGGCAGGCTCAGCCAGCGGCGCACCGCCCAGCACCTGAAGCATGGCCGCCACGCCGTCGCTGATGCCCTGGCTGAACTGTCCGGCTTTAAACGCCGGGGTGATCACCTGGTTGATGATGACCGACGCTTGCGCATCGGTGAGGCGGTCTTCCAGGCCGTAGCCGACTTCGATGCGCAGTTTACGGTCATCCCGGGCGACGATCAGCAACGCGCCGTTGTTTTCATCCTTTTTGCCTATGCCCCAGGCGCGCCCCAATTGGTAGCCGAAGTCTTCAATGGGTTCGCCTTGCAGGTTCGGCACTGTGACCACCACCACTTGCTCGCCGGTGGCTTTTTCGTGGGCTTCGAGGGTCTGTGTCAGTTGTTGACGCGTGGCGGGGTCGAGCATTTGGCCATCGTCCACCACCCGCCCACTCAGTGTCGGAAAAGTCAGCGCCTGTGCGCTGGCTATAAATAGCCAAAGCAGCAGGCCCACGCCCAGTTTTGATACGCGCATCAGCACCTCGTGTGGTTATTGATACGGTAGGAGCGAGCTTGCCTCGCGATCTTTTGATCTTTAAAAGCACAAGATCGCGAGGCAAGCTCGCTCCTACAGTAGGGGGGCAAGCTGTTAGAACTTCACCTCGGGGGCTTTGTCGGCATTCGGGGTGGTGGCTTCGAAGGTCGCACGCACCGGCAAGTCGCTGTACATCACTGCATGCCACAGGCGACCGGGGAAGGTGCGAATCTCAGTGTTGTAGCGTTCAACCGCGAGAATAAAGTCCCGACGGGCCACGCTGATGCGATTTTCGGTGCCCTCAAGTTGCGACTGCAACGACAGGAAGTTCTGGTTGGACTTGAGGTCCGGGTAACGCTCAGACACCACCATCAAACGGCTCAAGGCCCCGGTCAGCTGGTTCTGCGCATCCTGGAACTGCTTGAGTTTTTCCGGGTTGTCCAGGGTGCTGGCATCGACCTGAATCGAGGTGGCCTTGGCCCGCGCCTCAATCACTGCCGTGAGGGTCGCCTGTTCTTGCTTGGCCGCACCCTTGACCGTCTCGACCAGGTTGGGGATCAAGTCGGCACGCCGCTGGTACTGGTTCTGCACTTGCGACCAGGCCGCCTTGACCTGCTCATCCAGCGTCGGGATGGTGTTGATCCCGCACCCCGCCAGCACGCTGCTGAGGGCCAGCAATGCGACAACCTTCCAGCCCATCCGTTTTACGCTCTGTATGTGCATGCATCGACACTCCGTTTTAATTCCATTGCGTTCATTGACCCGCCAACCCGCTTAAAACTCCCTGACCGCGCGCCAATATCTCCCGGCACCACTGGATTGCGCACGGCGAATCAGCTAAAAGACTGCATCCTGCGCAGGAATACTCACTTTAACGATAGGATATTTCCTTAAGTTGAGTAGCTCATGCGCCTTTCCCAGAACAATATCGCTACGAAAGCGCGGGCCTCCCTTCGCGTTCACCGAGCGGCCGCGTAGAAGAATCTCATGAGAAACCTGTGTTTGCTGGGCCTGGCCATCAGCCTGGCCAGTCCTTCGGTATGGGCCCAAACCCCGACAGCGCCGCTCCCGCCCAAAGACGTTTTTGTCGCAGACCTGATGAAGCAGATGACTGAAGCCGAAAAAATCGGCCAGTTGCGCCTCATCAGCATCGCCACCGACATGCCGCGCGAACTGATCCGCAAGGAAATCGCGGCCGGGCACATCGGCGGCACTTTCAACTCGGTGACCCGCGACGAAAACCGGCCCATGCAAGACGCCGCCATGCGCAGCCGCCTGAAGATCCCGATGTTTTTTGCCTACGACGTGATTCACGGCCATCGCACGATTTTCCCGATCAGCCTGGGCCTGGCGGCCAGCTGGGACATGGACGCCATAGCCCAGAGCGGGCGTGTTTCTGCCCAGGAAGCCAGCGCAGACGGCATCGACATGACCTTTGCGCCGATGGTCGATATAGCCCGCGACCCGCGCTGGGGCCGGACCTCGGAAGGCTTTGGCGAAGACACTTATCTGGTCTCGCGCATCGCTGACGTCATGGTCAAGGCTTATCAGGGCCTCTCCCCCGCCTTGCCCGGCAACATCATGGCCAGCGTTAAACACTTCGCACTGTACGGCGCTGTTGAAGGCGGACGGGACTACAACATCGTCGACATGAGCCCGACACGCATGTTCCAGGACTACCTGCCGCCCTATCATGCCGCGATCAAGGCCGGGGCTGGCGGGGTGATGGTGGCGCTCAACTCGATCAACGGCGTGCCGGCCACCTCCAACATGTGGCTGATGCAAGACCTGCTGCGTAAAGACTGGGGCTTTAAAGGCGTGGCCATCAGCGACCACGGCGCGATTATCGAGTTGATCAAGCATGGCGTAGCCAAAGACAACCGCGAAGCTGCCAAGCTGGCGATCAAGGCCGGTATCGACATGAGCATGAACGACAAGGCCTACGGCGAAGAGTTGCCGGGCCTGCTGAAGTCGGGCGAAGTGCCGCAGAGCGATCTGGACAATGCCGTGCGTGAAGTGCTCGGGGCCAAATACGACATGGGCCTGTTTGCCGACCCGTACCTGCGCATCGGCAAGGCCGAAGATGACCCGGCCGACACCAACGCCGAAAACCGCCTGCACCGCCAGGAGGCCCGCGACGTGGCACGCAAGAGCCTGGTGCTGCTGAAAAACAACAACCAGACCCTGCCGCTCAAAAAGCAGACGCGTATTGCTCTGGTTGGCCCGCTGGCCAACTCCAAGGTCGACATGCTGGGCAGTTGGTCCGGCGCCGGGGTGCCTGCACAATCGGTGACAGTGTATGAGGGCCTGCAAAAAGCCATGGGCCAGCAAGGTTCAGTCACCTATGCGCGGGGCGCGAACATCTCCGACGATCCAAAAATCGCCGAGTACCTGAACCACATCAACACCGGCGGGATCGACGTCAAAGACGACCCACGCCCGGCCCAAACAATGATCGACGAAGCGGTCAAAGCCGCGCAGCACGCTGATGTGGTCGTCGCCGTGGTGGGTGAGTCGCGCGGCATGTCCCACGAGTCATCGAGCCGCACCTCGCTGGACATTCCCGATAGCCAACGCGCCTTGATCAGCGCACTTAAAGCCACCGGCAAACCTTTGGTACTGGTGCTGATGAACGGCCGCCCGCTGTCGATCGAGCAGGAACAGGCGCACGCCGATGCGGTGCTGGAAACCTGGTTCAGCGGCACCGAAGGCGGTAATGCCATTGCCGACGTGCTGTTCGGTGACTACAACCCGTCTGGCAAGCTGCCGATCACCTTCCCACGCTCTGTTGGCCAGATTCCTAGCTACTACAGCCACCTGAGCATTGGACGGCCCTTTACGCCGGGCAAGCCGGGCAACTACACCTCGCAGTACTTCGACGCCGAGAACTCACCGCTGTACCCGTTCGGCTATGGCCTGAGCTATACCGACTTCAGCCTGTCGCCGGTTACGCTGTCGTCGAAAACGTTGAAGCCCGGGGGCACTCTCACCGCCAGCGTCACCGTCAAAAACACCGGCAAGCGCGATGGCGAGACGGTGGTGCAGTTGTACCTGCGTGACGTCACCGCCTCCATGGCCCGCCCGGTCAAGGAGCTGAAGAACTTCGAAAAAGTTATGCTCAAGGCAGGCGAGCAGAAAGTGGTGCGCTTTACCCTCAGCGAAGACGACCTGAAGTTTTACAACGCGCAATTGAAGTACGCCGCCGAGCCGGGCGAGTTCGACGTGCAAATCGGCCTCGACTCACAAAACGTGCAGCAAAACAGCTTCGAATTGTTGTAACCACGCGCAATAACCGAAAAGGTCTGCAAGGGCCTTTTCGGCCCCTCTTTCGAGCATTTTGTGCTTGACCTTTATGATCTTTGCGCCCGCCTGAAAATGCGTTCGGACAGGGCTGTTTTTTGTGGTAGGGTTCGCGCCCTCAAAATTCAGACGGCTCGATTGGGTGCTGAAAAATTCAGTGACAAGCGGTTCAATCCAGCGTCTATGCGGCCTACATGGTTTATCAACCCTTCATACACACTTTACGCACAGAGTTATCCACAGGTCGTACATTGCACAGCGCCACTAAAACGCATATCTTGTATCTGTCGCGCCAAAAACACCTACATATAGGGTTTTAGGCCAATAACCCAACACAACTCAGACGAGAATTTCAAGCCCTTTTCTCGCGCCTGTCGGGTTAAACCAAACGCAGTTCTCAAAGTCCAAACCGCTCATGCGGATGGCAACCGTTTTCCGGCTCCACAGCAGGAAAGCGGCCCGGGTGTTGCAGTAAAAATACTGTCACCCACGAGGAATACGGTTTGAGGCTGCACGCACAGACCAAGACTTCGGCACGGAAGCGGCTTAACCCCCCCTTTCTGTACGTCCCGAGGTTGTTATGCCCGGTTCATGATCGGTTGTAGTGCTTCAGGACGGAACGGTGGGCCCCCAAAAGGAGCCCAAATAAACATAGAGAATGTGGAGACACCCCCCCATGCAAACCGACACAGCTCGCGAGAACTCGCAGGGTTCCGATTCAAATCTGGATCTGTCTGCGACCGCGCCAGGCCAATTGCGCGTGATCAAACGTAACGGAACCGTGGTTCCTTACACCGACGACAAGATCACCGTCGCCATCACCAAAGCGTTTCTCGCAGTTGAAGGTGGCAATGCTGCTGCCTCGTCACGAATCCACGACACCGTTGCGCGCCTGACCGAACAAGTCACCGCGACCTTCAAGCGTCGCATGCCATCGGGTGGCACCATCCACATCGAAGAAATCCAGGACCAGGTTGAACTGGCCCTGATGCGCGCCGGCGAGCAAAAAGTCGCGCGTGACTACGTGATCTACCGCGACTCGCGCGCCAAAGAACGCGCCACTCGCGCCCCGGCCGAAAGCGCCGTGGTTGCTCACCCGACCATCCGCATCACCCGCGCCGACGGCACGTTCGCGCCGCTGGACATGGCCCGCCTGAACACCATCGTCAGCGAAGCCTGCGAAGGCCTGGCAGAAGTCGACGGCGACCTGATCCAGCGCGAAACCCTGAAAAACCTCTACGACGGCGTGGCCCTGAGTGACGTCAACACCGCCCTGGTGATGACCGCCCGTACCCTGGTTGAGCGTGAGCCCAACTACTCGTTCGTGACCGCCCGCCTGCTGATGGACACCCTGCGCGGTGAAGGCCTGGGCTTCCTGAACGTTGCCGAAAGCGCCACCCACCACGAAATGGCTGACCTGTACGCCAAGGCACTGCCGGCTTACATCGCCAAAGGTATTGAGTTCGACCTGCTGAACCCGGTGCTGGCCACCTTTGACCTGGAAAAACTGGGCAAGGCGATCAACCACGAGCGCGATCAGCAGTTCACCTACCTGGGCCTGCAAACCCTGTACGACCGTTACTTCATCCACAAGGATGGCGTGCGTTTCGAACTGCCGCAGATCTTCTTTATGCGCGTGGCCATGGGCCTGGCGATCGAAGAGAAGCAAAAAGAAGACCGCGCCATCGAGTTCTACAACCTGTTGTCGTCGTTCGACTACATGGCCTCGACCCCGACCCTGTTCAACGCCGGTACTCAGCGTCCTCAGCTGTCCAGCTGCTACCTGACCACCGTGCCGGACGACCTGTCGGGCATCTACCACGCGATCCACGACAACGCCATGTTGTCCAAATTCGCGGGCGGCCTGGGCAACGACTGGACCCCGGTCCGTGCTTTGGGTTCGTGGATCAAAGGCACCAACGGCAAGTCCCAGGGCGTGGTTCCGTTCCTCAAGGTTGTGAACGACACCGCCGTCGCCGTAAACCAGGGTGGCAAGCGCAAAGGCGCTGTCTGTGCCTACCTGGAAACCTGGCACATGGACATCGAAGAGTTCATCGAGCTGCGTAAGAACACCGGTGATGACCGTCGTCGTACCCACGACATGAACACCGCCAACTGGATCCCTGACCTGTTCATGAAGCGCGTCTTCGATGACGGCAAGTGGACCCTGTTCTCGCCGTCCGAAGTCCCGGACCTGCACGACCTGACCGGCAAGGCCTTCGAAGAGCGTTACGAGTACTACGAAGCCCTGACCGAGTACCCGGGCAAGGTCAAACTGTTCAAGACCATCCAGGCCAAAGACCTGTGGCGCAAAATGCTGTCCATGCTGTTCGAAACCGGCCACCCGTGGCTGACCTTCAAAGACCCGTGCAACCTGCGCAGCCCGCAGCAGCACGTGGGCGTGGTTCACAGCTCGAACCTGTGCACCGAGATCACCTTGAACACCAACAAGGACGAGATCGCTGTATGTAACCTGGGTTCGATCAACCTGCCTAACCACATCGTGGACGGCAAGCTGGACACCGCCAAGCTCAAGCGCACCATCGACGTCGCCGTGCGCATGCTCGACAACGTGATCGACATCAACTACTACTCGGTGCCGCAAGCGCGCAACTCGAACTTCAAGCACCGCCCGGTAGGCTTGGGAATCATGGGCTTCCAGGACGCGCTGTACCTGCAACACATCCCTTATGCCTCGCAAGCGGCTGTTGAGTTTGCCGACAAGTCGATGGAAGCGGTCAGCTACTACGCGATCCAGGCGTCCTGCGACCTGGCTGACGAGCGTGGCGCTTACGAGACGTTCCAGGGTTCGCTGTGGTCCAAAGGCGTGTTGCCACTGGATTCGCAACAGATCCTGATCGAGCAGCGCGGCCAGAAGTACATCGACGTTGACCTGAACGAATCCCTGGACTGGGCACCGGTTCGCGCCCGTGTACAAAAAGGCATTCGTAACTCCAACATCATGGCCATCGCACCGACCGCCACCATCGCCAACATCACTGGCGTGTCACAGTCGATCGAACCGACCTATCAAAACCTGTACGTGAAATCCAACCTGTCGGGCGAATTCACCGTGATCAACCCGTACCTGGTTCGCGACCTCAAGGCTCGCGGTCTGTGGGATTCGGTCATGATCAACGACTTGAAGTACTACGACGGTTCCGTGCAGCAGATCGAACGTATCCCGCAAGAGCTCAAAGAGCTGTATGCCACCGCGTTTGAAGTTGACACCAAATGGATCGTTGACGCGGCCAGCCGTCGTCAGAAGTGGATCGACCAGGCTCAGTCGCTGAACCTGTACATCGCCGGCGCATCGGGCAAGAAACTCGACGTCACCTACCGCATGGCCTGGTACCGTGGTTTGAAAACCACCTACTACCTCCGTGCCCTGGCGGCGACCAGCACCGAGAAGTCCACCGTTAACACGGGCAAGCTCAACGCAGTATCGAGCGGCAAAAACAGTGAAGACGTAGCAGCAGCGCCTGCTGGCCCGGCCCCCGTGCCAAAAGCCTGCGCGATTGACGAGCCGGATTGCGAAGCTTGCCAATAAGCTGAATGGCCAGGCGGCTTGACCGCCTGACTAAAAACCCCCGTTAAACCCTGGTAACAGTTGGGTTTGGCGGGGGTTTTGTTTTTTGGGGCTATCACCCAAGCTATTAACGGCTTACACGCTTACGTTGTTCAACTGTCAGAACTATCAACACGCAGGCATTAAAAAAAATAACCGTAGCGACGATGCTATCGACTGTTATTTTAAAAAAAACACTTTGGATAAGCACCGCAAACGCGGGTGCTGCAGATAAACCTATTGTAGTGAGCGATGCACCTAACCACGCAATTGCGAACTGCAGGGAAACCTGAATCAAGAACATAAAAGACGACAGCAACACCACATCAACCCAAGCGACCTCGATCGTTGAAAACAAATCAAATTTTAGACACAGACCAAAACAGCAGAACACCACCAAAATACTCCGTAAAGCATTAACCTTTATTGGAGACTGCTTGAGAACACCGAGCCTCGCTGACACGCGCGTGTTTATATAAATAGCTATACCGCACAATATAGACAAGACAATACCAGCATTAATACTAGCCCCGGAACCACTTGCTCCGGAGACTGCAATACCACCTCCAGCACTGGCTATAAAAACGGCACTTAAAACGACAAGAATCGAAAGCAAGATATTGAGTACACTTAACCGAACACCCTGCGTAAAGGGCAATATTATCGCCCCCACAGAGACCGCAATTGAGGAAAAAGCCCCCGGAAGCAAATATTTAATAGCCCAAAAACCAGACGCCCAGCTTAGCAACGTAAAAAAATTTATTAATCCATACAAATAGACACAACGGACAAAGCCTGCACGCTGTCTAAAATCAGTCACCACACAACTGAATTTAACGCCTGAGCGCAACCAGTCCCTCAGCATCAAACCTGCCAAAGAAATCAATGACAGCAACGAGAAGCAAAACATCAAGACAAACGGATCAATCTCACGATACAAGAAATACGCCGAATAGATCATCCTAAAAGCATCGCCGCTCAAAAACACTAACAACGCGACTACGCCCCCCACCGCGGCACCTTTATATTGCAATTTCACATCCTTCTACCATTTCCTGACACGATTTAATTAACGACCTCCCATAAGCCGTAAGCTCTGCATGTTCATAGACAACCCCTAGCGCCTGAAAAAACTTATCCTTAAATGAAGCATCATTACCACGCTCATTATAATTAGTTCTCACCTTACTAAAATCCAAAGCACCCGGATCAGCTTTATATATTCTTTCAAACACATAAATAGTTCGCGCCAGCACAAAGGCAGCATGATAAATAGCGCTGAGTGGTCTAGCCTGCTTACGAAAGGGAGTTGGATACAATCTGTCATTATGATTTTCAAAGAGCGGATCATGCACCCAATGCGCATATAATAAATTGTGTGCTGACTCGTGAACAACGTGCTCTATGTACCTAGAGACAGTATCGTGCACTGAACACGACCCGACATAAATCATACCCAAGGCATTAAAATTAGTTCCCGCCCGACAATATCCAGACTGAAAAATTCTAATCTCATCCACGACCTGCGCCATTTCAGCATACAACGCATCGTCCGCACACCTAATAATTTCAAGCGCATGAATCATCAAACGCCTGGATGCCAGAAATTCACCCTCACTACCAATCTCCTTTGGCAAAGCAACATTGGCATCCGCGTCTTCATAAGTCTTTCTAATATCTGAATAGACGACAGAATTGCATATTTCATTTTGCAACCCCGACGACATTAAAAAGGGAAGCACCTCCAGATTAGAGTGGCGTTCGCAACTTGAAAAACATAATAACCTTTCACTTAAACTCTTGCTAACCTCCTCTCCACGCACGTAGTAACTTATCAACGTTTCATGGGCTGCAAAAAAGAAAGGAGGCGCTTTAGGGCAGTTACGATACTCTGAAATCAACCCAAAAAAACGGCTGTCTTCCTGACCAATAGATCTCAACAAATATTCAAAACTTGCCCACAACCTCGCCGAAACATTTTCGAACAGTGTAGTCGCCACCAGCACATCAGGAGCAGCACTAATAGTGTACATCGCGGACACCTCGTTATTTTTTTATAAAAAACGCCGATTCAACACCCACCACTACAACATTCGGGACGCCCAATTTCATCACGTGCAGCGAAGCACAATGCCCAAGTAACAGCCGGGCAACAGACTCTGCCACACCGTTACCGAGCAGCGCCTCAAATGCATATCCATAGGCAAGACGAACACTGGCATTAAAATCTTCGTTCACGCCCATAAAATAAACGAAGCCCCCCACATTAATATGCAAGCAACTGTGCAGCGGTTGACTGCATTTATCTACAGAAAATACAATTTCACCGGACACTTCAATACCCGAGCCGCCCACCTCACCCACACACTGATTAAAATGAATATCTCCCATATAAAAGAACGCGTTGTCATGGGCAACAGGTAAAAACAGGGTGGCTCCCTTTTTAAAAAAGGTGCAGTCGACGTTGCCGCCATATTCATCAGCGTCAATCGATGACAAACCCTCCCCCTTGCCCACTGGGTCAGAGCAACGAATACACCCGATCATCAACTCCTGCCTGACTGAAAGCAGGTTCAACCCTGTGTCGCTTTGGCTCACAGGAATGCCACGATCTCCAGTAATCTGCCAACAAACGACCTCCTCTCCCACCACAGGCTGGCTGTATTTTTCATTTATAAATTCTGGCAATATGCCTTGCGAAGACAACCCAACATTCCGAGTAATTCGGATATCCAAGACTGTTATGGCAAGCACATCACCACACTTGCTTCCCTCTAAGAAATACGGACCTGACAACGGATTAAAGTAAGTGCTGACACGATCCAGGCACTCATCAAACCCTAAGTTATCAATCGTTCTCGTCGCGTACGCACTGCCTGGTTTCAAAGAATAGAAATCACTCTCTCGCCCTGAAAACGACTGATAATATTTTTTCTGCCGTGGCAGATCCTCTACTTCACTTATGAATTTCATTTTCCTTTACGACAATTGAGTGTACGAGCCCATATTCAACAGCCTCTTCTGCACTCAGCCAAAAATCTTTATCCGTATCGATTCTGACTTTTTCAATAGGCTGCCCTGTCGCATCAGAAAAAATCCTGTTAAGTCTTTCTTTCATCTCTATAATTTCTTTTGCATACGCGTCAAAATCCATCGCTTTACCTTGAAAACCACCCGAGGGTTGATGAAGTAAAAAACGGGTATTGGGCAATGAATAACGATTTTCTTTATCCGCAGCGACATAGATAAGTGCACCCGCACTTGCCACCCAGCCCGAGCCAATGGTGATGACCACCGGCTTAATAAAGCGTATCGCATCAAATATCATATCCCCTGACTCTACATGCCCCCCAGGCGAGCTAATAAAAACAATAATTGGCTCATCACTCATATAGGCAAGCGCATGCAGTTGCTGCACGGCATCCTTGGCCATTTTTGTATTGATCTCTCCTGTAATAAATATTTTTCTTGCCGCAATCGTGCTGTCTAACAACTTGAAACTTAACGAATCCATCCCTCCCGACTCACGATCCTTCTTCTCACTTAAATGGGGCATCACACATGACCTCTCAGGAAAATCACTGTCAGATAAGACTCAATTTTTTAATCATGCCTTCCATTATCCATTCACTGTCTTCCCCCTCCTCAACATCAACACCCTTCTCCTGCAAGTAACGCACATACTCATGACAATAAACGCTCCCGCCCAACTGATCGCAGCGCTTTAATGCATGCACGGCAAAGTCATACGACTTGTAAACACAATGAAAAATACAGGCCAACTTAACCAGACGATTCGAAACACCCCAAAATTCATTATCATCGAGCCGATGAAAATAAAATGCATCAGCCCATAACCATTGATTGATCCCATTTACCGAACTGCCGTCTACTTTCACGCCACGAGGTGATCGAGTACCGTAGCCGGTAAAACAGTGAAACGTGAAGTCGCGCTCAGCTAAAAAAACATCTACATCACGAAACAAAGGCTGCCCTACATATTTTTCTACAAAAGAAACTTCTATATGTATACCCAAGAGATTTTTTATATTTCTACCTCCTGACTTTAAGACTTCCAACTCATACCCTTGCACATCGATATCAAGATAATCGAAATGTGCATCAGAGAACACAACATCGAACCCATAGGTCTTAATAGCGTTTACCTTCTCAACCCTATAAAAAAACTCCATGCCGGAATAGAACTCCAGACATGCTTTATTGGGAGCCAACATCGATGAACACGAGGCTAATTGACAGACATGCATCTCATGGACACCCCCATCGCCGATCGCCACATTGTGGATCTTATCGATTGCTCTATTCGTCAACCACTTATTAGCCTTAGCATCCGGCTCCACTGCCGTTACGACACAGGCATTACTATCTACTAACGCCTCATAATGAAACCCCTCCGGAACAGCACGGGCACCTACGTCAATTATTTTTATCTTGTTTGCGGACAGGTCAAACGGAAATTTCATAAAGAGCCTCATATACGGAAACATGCAGGCGTGCCTGCCTCATAAAAGACACGCCTGCAAACCATGAGAAGGACTTGTCCTAATTTGTCACTGCCAGAACGACCTTTCCATTTTTCCCATTCAACCCAAATATTTTTTTCAGGTCAATTTCTTGAACAGCGGGTACTTTTTTGCTTTTACATTTGCTAGCCATAACGCACCTCATAAATTTTAGTTATGCAGCGGTACATTTACGCAAATTACAAATAAAGCTATAACTCACTATGCAAGCAAGGTCAAAATATCACGATCAATTTCAGACATTTCCTACACTCACACTTACCCACTAAACTTCAAGACAGAAGTTAAATTTCTTACAGAAAAATCTCACCCCCCTCATGAAATATAGTTAACCATCACCCTAAACCCTTATAGCTCTTGCCTTTAATACAACTCTTTATGAAATCTTTTATTAAACGTACAAGAGCCGAGCTACTGCGATGGTATTTACACAGCCTTTTGTTCAGCCGGGCTGCAAACGCCAGCTCACCACATTCATCAGGTCGCAGCCATCACGCAGCAACAGCATGGCCGTGGTTGCCAGGTGTTTGAGGTCGACCGCGTCGGCCTGCTCTATCTCGCGGCAGGAAAAGGTTTCCATCAATTGGGTAACCGCCAGCACACGGGCCATGGCGTTAGCATGCAACACATCCAGCGGCGCGTTGCGGTCAATCAGTAAGGCGGGAATGGTGCAGTCGATCGCGGTTAACGGGATGTAGGGGGATGCAGTCATGAGTAAAGCTCCTTGTTGCTGATTGGAGCCATCCACATTCGTCGCCAAACAAAGGTAGGTGGCAGCTGTACGCAGGTTGGCGAACCGGTAGAACAAGGAATACCGGCAGATCCAAAGATCTCCCACGCACAGCTGCCATAAAGCAGCGCGATGCAAAATACACGCTCTGCCATATATCACAACAACTACACGCAACCATTGTTCATTCCCAAGTCGCCAAACCCGGTCGCCCAAACGGCGAGCAACGACTATAGGCGTCGCCCCCTTAGCCCGGCAATTGGCAAACCTGTGCGAAACATCCCTGAAAATCGTGAGCCACTTGACCCTGCCACCTCTGTAGGAGCGAGCTTGCCTCGCGATCTTTTAAAAAGATCAAAAGATCGCGAGGCAAGCTCGCTCCTACCGAGGGGTTACCTTTCTCCCCGCCTAAAACAGTGCACGCGCGCTTCAAAATAAAGCAAAATGCACACCATCCTTATAAAAATACAACTCGGTATGTGCACAGTGAACACCCTTCATTATTACTTCTGCCCGCTTTTATTCAGCATGTTGCCACCTAGTAAAATAGGCCCGGTAATTGCTTTGGCCCAGCCAGGCCACGGACCACGGCCAACCCACTAAAGGCGGAGAAAATCTCATGAGTTCACACGGTGAATTTGCGTTGAGCGAAGCACCCAGCACTGCTCGCAAGGGCCTGCTACCGATATCGATGGTGTTGTTCAGTTTTACCTTTTTCACCGGCACCATGTTCGCCGGCGGCAAGTTGGGCATGGCGTTCAATTTTGTCGACATGCTGTGGATTGCCGCTATCGGCAATGGTTTGCTAGCCCTGTATGCCGCCGCGCTGGCGCTGATCGCATCGCGCAGCGGGCTGAATACGGTGTTGATGGGGCGCTTTTGCTTTGGCGAGGCCGGTAGCCGTCTTTCGGACTTTATCTTGGGGTTCGCCGAACTGGGCTGGTACGCCTGGGGCGCGGCGACGGTGGCGATTGTGCTGGTCAAAATGCTCGGCCTGGCCGAAGGCTTTACCGTCCCGCTGATGATCGTGTTTGGCTTTGGCTTCAGCATTACCGCCATCATCGGCTTTAAAGGGCTGGATGTGCTGTCGCGCATTTCAGTGCCGTTGATGCTGGTGCTGATGATTGTCTCGATGGCCCTCGCCACCCAGCACGTCGGCGGTTTCAAGGCGCTGGCAGCGGTGATCCCGCATGAAACCATGACCTTCTCGGCCGCGATCACCATGGTCTTCGGCACCTTCGCCAGCGGCGCGACGCAAGCCACCAACTGGACGCGCCTGTCGCGTACCGGGCGGGTTGCAGTCATCGCCAGCGTGGTCAGCTTTCTGCTCGGCAACGGCCTGATGGTGGTCGCCGGTGCCTGGTGCGCCATCGTTTACCAACAGGCCGATATCGTTGAAGTGATGATGCTGCAAGGCTTGTCATTCGCCGCGGTGATTATGCTGTGCCTGAATTTGTGGACCATTCAGGGCCCGACCATTTACAACGTGTCGGCCGCTGCCTGCCACTTGGTGCGCACTGAACGTCGCCGCACCATGACCCTGATTGCCGCCGCCATCGGCGTGGTGCTGGCCATCGGCGGCATGTATGAAATGCTGATTCCGTTTCTGGTGCTGCTCGGCTCGGTGATCCCGCCCATCGGCGGCGTGATCATGGCCGACTTCTGGTATCGCCATCACGGCAAGTACCCGCAACTGGCCTCGGTCAGCCTGCCACGCTACAACCTGCGGGGCCTGGTATCGTATGCCGTGGGCGCCGTGCTGGCCTACTCATCGCCCTGGATCGCGCCGCTGGTAGGCATTGCCGCTTCGGCCCTGTGCTACGTGGTGCTGCTTGAGATCGGCAAACACCGCACGCAGGAGGCGGTTTGAGCCTCACCGTTGAAGAAATTCTGGCGCTGCCCGGCCTTGAAGAAATGGCCATTCGGGCAGGAGCCCGCAACCTGCATCGCACCGTGCGCTGGTCGTACGTGGCCGAGAACGAAGGCATTGGCGAGTGGGTGATGGGCGGCGAGTTGGTGTTTGTCACCGGGATTAACCACCCCCGCGACGAAGCCAACCTGCTGCGCCTGGTGCACGAAGGTGATGCCAGCGGCATCGCCGGGCTGGTGATTCTGACCGGCGAGGCGTTTATCCGGCGCATCCCCCAGGCCGTCGTGGAACTGGCCGAGCACTATGGCTTGCCGCTGATAGAGCAGCCGTACCTGCTGAAGATGGTCATCGTCACGCACCTGATCGGCACGGCGCTTGTGCAAATGGCCCAGGCCAAGCGCTCGCGCCATGACATTCTGGCGCAATTGCTCAGCGGCGATTACCCAAGCCTTGCCACCGCCCGCCAACGTGCCGCGCATTTAAAGCTGCCGCTGGACAGCCCGCGACGCCTGGTAGCGCTGCGCCTGTCGGCGGTTGCAACGCTGTTTGACAACCACGCCCCGGATGAAGCCGAGCGCTTGCTGCAACTGATTCGTCAGGCAGTCCAGGACCACCTCGACGCCTGGAGCCGTGCCCTGCCGGATGCGCTGCCAGTGGTGGTGCAAGGCGATCTGTTTATCTTGCTGCTGGCAGACCACGACAACGTTCGCGCCGACCTGGCCCGCCTCTCTCAGCAGTTGCAACCGGTGATCGGCGACCTGGCGCTGTTTATGGGGCTGGCAAGCAAGGTCGACGCCTGTGAGCACTACCCTCAAGCCCTCAATCAGGCCCGTCAGGCGCTGGACGTTGCCGAGAACCTGCGCCCGGCCACCGGCCTGTGCGACTTCAACGAACTGGGTGTGCTGCGCTTGCTGCAGGCCATTGGCGATCGCTCGGTGATCGACCTGTTCGTCAAGCAAACCCTCGGGCGGATGATCGAAAGCCGCCGCAAACAGCCCAACAGTTTGATCGACACCCTGGACGCCCTGCTCCAGGAAAACGGCAACGCCCTCAAGGCCGCGCAGCGTTTAAGCATCCACCGCAACACCCTGAACCAACGGATTCAACGTATCGAGCAGCTCAGCGGGCAATCGCTCGATGATCCACTTTTTAGAATGAACGCTTCGGTCGCCCTGCTGGTATGGCGCATGACCGAAGCCCAACGACAGGACCGACCATGAACATCATCAACGCCACCTTGCGCAAAACAACAGGCCTGTACACGGTCAGCTGTGAAGGCGAGCGCATCAGCGCCATCACCCTGCAAACCGGCAGCGTCGCGGCACAACCCGGCGATATCGACGCTCAAGGCCAATTGGTGATCGCACCGCTGGTTGAGCCGCATATCCATCTGGATGCAGCGCTCACCGCCGGCCAACCCGAATGGAACCTCAGCGGTACGCTGTTCGAAGGCATCGAGCGTTGGGCCCAGCGCAAAGAAACCATCACCCACGAAGACACCAAGCAGCGCGCCCACACCACCATTCGCATGCTGGCCGAAAACGGCATTCAGCACGTGCGCACCCACGTCGACGTCACCGACCCGACACTCGCAGCGCTCAAGGCCATGCTCGAAGTGCGTGAAGAAGCGCGCCACCTGATCGACCTGCAAATCGTGGCCTTCCCCCAGGAAGGGATCGAGTCGTACGCCAATGGCCGCGAACTGATGACCCGCGCCGTGGAGATGGGCGCAGACGTGGTGGGCGGGATTCCGCACTTTGAAAACACCCGCGACCAGGGCGTCAGCTCGATCAAGTTTTTGATGGACCTGGCCGAGCGCACCGGTTGCCTGGTGGACGTGCACTGTGACGAAACCGACGACCCGCACTCGCGCTTTCTCGAAGTGCTGGCCGAAGAAGCTCGCGTGCGCGGCATGGGCAGCCGGGTCACGGCCAGCCACACCACCGCCATGGGTTCTTACGACAACGCTTACTGCTCCAAGCTGTTTCGCCTGCTCAAGGCCTCGGGCATCAACTTTGTCTCGTGCCCGACCGAAAGCATCCACTTGCAGGGCCGTTTCGACACCTTCCCCAAACGCCGCGGCGTGACCCGCGTGGCCGAACTGGACCGCGCCGGCATGAACGTCTGCCTGGGCCAGGACTCGATCAAAGACCCGTGGTACCCGCTGGGCAACGGCAACATCCTGCGCGTGCTGGATGCCGGTTTGCACATCTGCCACATGATGGGCTTTGAAGACCTCAAGCGCTGCCTGGACCTGGTCACCGACAACAGCGCGCGCACCCTCAACCTGGGCGAAGGCTATGGCATTGCCGTCGGCCGTCCGGCCAATCTGGTGATCCTCGACGCAGAAAATGATTACGAAGTGTTGCGCCGCCAGGCCAAGGCTCGCGTCTCGATCCGCGCCGGTAAGGTGCTGATGAACCGCGTTCCTGAGCGCGTTGAGCTGATCGGCGCGTGATCAAGCCCCGCCAGCCGCCGCCTCGGGGCAGCGGCTGGCGGGTTATCGAGCCCTGCACGTTTACGGCATAATGTGCACCGCTGGACAACCCGACCTTGGGCTAACGCACACTTAAAAGCATGGATGTATGGATTCCTCCCACCTGTTGTACCTGCTGTACGGTGGTAATGCCGTTTACCGCCAAGAAGCCAAACTCAGCATCCTGTCGGCCCTGCGCGAACGACGCACGCCCGACAGTTTCACCATCACGTTAATGACCGATGAGCCCCAGACCTTTGAAGGCTGGCCCGTCACGGTCATCGCCCTGAGCACCGAGCTACTCACGCAGTGGAAAGGCGCCTACGGTTACACCCATCGCCGCAAAGCCTGCGCCATCGCCGCCGGGGCCAAACTCGCGGACAAGACCATCTTCGTCGACACCGACACGGTGTTCTTCAAAGACCCGGCCCTGCTGTTTGAACGCGTCAGCGATCAGCAGTACTTAATGGATGAATTTGAATGGGAGTGGGCCGAAGCCAAGTTGCGCGCCGATTACGTGGCGTTTTCAGATGAACTGATCGCCAACGGCAAAGCCCCTGCCGACAGCCTCAAGCTGTACAACAGCGGGATTTGCGGCATGACCC
Organism: Pseudomonas sp. FSL R10-1350; assembly: GCF_009600525.1. Classification (NCBI taxonomy): domain Bacteria; kingdom Pseudomonadati; phylum Pseudomonadota; class Gammaproteobacteria; order Pseudomonadales; family Pseudomonadaceae; genus Pseudomonas; species Pseudomonas sp. FSL R10-1350. The sequence continues at coordinate 21,121 of NZ_WIVR01000030.1, read as the reverse complement.
GCGCCAATGCCGGGCTGCTGGACAAGGCCATCGCGCTGATCGATGAATGGAACGGGCATTACGCCAAGCTGCACACCATCGAGCAGATCGCCGTGTCCTTTGCCATGGCCGGCACTAACGTGGTGACCGCCAATGACTGCATCCACCACTACTACTCCAAAAAACGCTATCACCACACGATGAACCAAGGGTTCTTCGAGCATCACGGTGAACGCTACCACGCCGACCTGCCGACCCTGGCAGCCTCGGTGCCGGTGCACTTCCCCAAGCCGTCCTTGCTTGCCAAGGTCAAGGCGCAACCGCGCCTGATCGCTGTCAACAAAGCGTTCAGGCCTGCGGCCAAATTGATGATTCAGGGGCAAAAAGTGGCCACGGCGGAGTATCTGCAGCCTTATTGCCGCAAAGCCCTGTGGGTCAGGGCGATTGAGTTGCTGCAGCAAAAGCACGCAACCGCCCGGCAAATCGAGCATTTGATCAAGATCTGCATCGCCCCGGCGCAGCAGGCCGAGTTCAGGGCGTTGCTTAACTAAAACCTTGCCTCGCGATCTTTTGATCTTTTAAAAGATCGCGAGGCAAGCTCGCTCCTACAGGTTCGGCGGTTATCAGGTCATCTGGATGATGGTCTGCATGATGGTGCTTTGGGTCGAGATGGTTTTGGCGTTGGCCTGGTAGTTGCTCTGCGCCTTGATCAAGTCGACCAGCTCGTTGGTCAGGTTGACGTTGGAGTCTTCCAGCGAGTTAGAGGCAATGGCGCCCAACGTGCCGGTTTTCGGCACGTCAAAACCGGCCTGTCCCGAGGCGTAGGTTTCTTTCCAGGCGGTGCCGCCTACCGGTTGCAAGCCCTGCTCGTTGGTAAAACTAGCCAAGGAGATCTGGCCAATGGCACGGCTCTGGTTGTTGCTGAAGTTGGCGAACATCACGCCCGAACCATCAATGGTCAGGTTGTTGATGTGGCCGGTCGCGTAGCCGTCCTGGGTAGGCGGGTTGCGGGCGGTGTCGGTATTGTACTGAGTGGTATTGGCCATGTTGATGGCAATCCCCTTCTCGTTGGCCCCCGCGCCATTGGACACCCACGCACCGTTCACGGTCGCGCCCGGCATCCAGTTACTGATGGTCAGCGTGCTGCTGACGATCGGGTCCCCACCGGCCACCGGATTAGGCGTGGTCACACTGACCAAGCCGCCGCTGGAATCAAAGCTCATAGTCGAGGGCACGGGCGCTTTGGCGTTTTCGCCGGTGGCCACGCTGCCATCGGGGTTGCGGCCGTCAATCAGGGTGTAGGTGTTCCAGGTGTTGGAACCGGTCTTGACCATGTACTGATCCATCGGGTGCGGGTTGCCCTGGGTATCGTAAATGGTGGTGCTGAATTTTTTGCTGTAGGACGACGTCTCATTCGGGTCGAACGGCGTGGTGGTCTGGTTGATCACGTCCGACGTGGAGTTCAGGTTGATCGTCGAGTCCACTTTGCTGCTGGCTTTAGGCGCCAGGTTCGAGGTGTCGATGCGCAGGTCGGTCAACACGCTGGTGTTGATCACGCCGTTAGCGTCCACGCCATAACCTTGCAGGCGCGCCGTGCCATTGGTATTGGTCACGTAGCCGTCTTTGTCAGCCTTGAACGTACCGGCCCGGGTGTAGCTCAGGGCGCCGTTGTCGCTCAGCACGAAGAAGCCGCTGCCTTCAATGCCCATGTCCAGCAGGTTGCCGGTGTTGTTGACCGCACCCTGGCCAAAGTTTTGCGACACGTTGGCCAGGTTGACGCCGCTGCCGATGGTCTTGCTGCCCACGCCCAGCTTGCTGGCCGAGTACACGTCCGCGAATTCGGCACGCGAAGACTTGAAGCCCGTGGTGGCAACGTTGGCAATGTTGTTGCCGGTCACGTCGAGTTGTTTGTTGGCTGCATACAGGCCGCTAAGGCCGATATTGAATGACATATGTCTCTCCTTAAAGGCCTATCGTCTGGACTTTTGATATACCAATGCTGCCCAGCCCGGCGAGGTTGAGCATGATTTCGCCACCGGTCTTGCTCAGGGTCACGCTGTTAACCGTGGCTGGCAGGTAGGTGGTCAACGCCGTTGTACCGGCGTCGGTTTTGGTCGAGGCGCTGAAGGTGTAAGAGCCCTTCTCCAGCAGCTCGCCGTTGGCGTCTTTGCCGTCCCAGGTGAAGTCGACATTGCCGGCCTTCTGCACACCCATGTCGATGGTTCTGACCACTTCGCCGTCGGCATCCTTGATGGTGATGGTCGGCCGCGAGTCGGCGTCTTTGACCACCACGGTGCCGCTGAACGGTTTGCCGCTCGACGGGTCGACATAGGCTTCGCCGGTTTGCACGATCACCGAGCGACCCACCAGCGACGACGCTTGCAACGCTTGCGAAGACTGCAAGCCGCCCGACAACGAGGTCACGGTATCGTTGAGGGTGGTGATGCCTTCCAGGCTGCTGAACTGCGCCAACTGCGCGACGAACGCGGTGTTGTCCTGCGGGTCGAGCGGGTTCTGGTTTTTCAGTTGGGTTACCAGCAGTTGCAAGAACGCGTCCTTGCCCAGCGACTGGTTGCCGGTTACCGCCCGGGATGCCGCGCCCACGCTGGTGTCGGTGGTGGTGGTCCGGGCAGAGTTGGCGAGGATCTGATTGAGGGTCAAACCACTGGTGCTATCGGTCACGCTCATGAGTGTCGCCCCTTATCACTGACCGAGGGTCAGGACCTTCTGCATCATGGTTTTGGCGGTGTTCATCATTTCAGCGTTGGTCTGGAACGAACGGCTGGCAGAAATCATGTCGGCCATTTCTTCAACCACGTTGACGTTGGGGTAGTACACGTACCCTTTGGCGTCGGCAGCCGGATGGTTGGGTTCATAACGTGCTTGCAACTCGCTCTGGTCTTCGACCACGCCCAACACCTGCACGCCCTGACCGGCAGCGTCCTGATTGTTGAACAGCGAGTCGCCGTTACCGCCCTGCGCGCCCTGGAACATGGTGGCGAACACCGGGTGCCGGGCGCGGTAGGTCTGATCGATGCTCGACGACACGGTTTCGGCGTTGGCGATGTTACTGGCGACGGTGTTCAGGCGGGTGGTCTGAGCGCTCATGCCGCTGCCGGCAATGTTGAAAACACTGGCTAGGGACATGACTTACTCTCCACGCAGGGCCGACATCAGCCCTTTGAATTTGCTGTTGAGCAGCGTAAAGCTGGCCTGAAAGTTGACCGCGTTTTCGGCGTAGTTCGACTGTTCGAGCTGAGCGTCCACGGTGTTCTGGTCGATGGAAGGCTGCATCGGCGTGCGGTACTGCAGCGATTCATCGCCACTGCTCAGGCCTTGCGCTTCGATATGACGGCTGTTGGTCATGTTCAAGGCAAAGGTGCCGTTCTGGTTTTTATCGTTTTGTGCGGCGAGCACAGACGCGAAATCCAGATCCCGAGCCTTGTAGTTCGGGGTGTCGGCGTTGGCGATGTTGTTCGCCAGCACTTCCGCGCGCTTGGCGCGAAAGCCCAGGGCTTGCTCATGGATACCGAGCGCTTTATCGAAGCTGATGCTCATGTCGGGAAACCTGTGTGGACTGGCCTGAGCGTGTACTTCAGGCATTGCATGACATGAACACAGCAAACCCCGTGCCAGTTTGCGCAGGGCCGTGTTTCAAGGGTTTGCGGGGGGGATGGAAAGCGGCAACGGCCCAAAAGCGGCAACGGATTTCCGCTGCCTGCCGCTTTTCTGCCGTCCAGAGAACGGCACAACACCCTGTAGGAGCGAGCTTGCCTCGCGATCTTTTAAAAGATCAAAAGATCGCGAGGCAAGCTCGCTCCTACAGGGGCAGCGTTTATTTCGCCTGGTAGATGATCCCAGGGCTGCACTGGACCATCTGGTAGTGATCAGGCAAGCCGTTCAGCGCTTCGGAGGCACCTAAAAACAGGTAACCGCCCGGTTTCAGGGTGCTGTGGATGCGCAGCAGGATGTCTTTTTTCACTTCAGCCGAAAAGTAGATCAATACGTTGCGGCAGAACACGACGTCGAATTTGCCGAACCCGGCGTAGCTGTCCAGCAGGTTGAAGGGGCGGAACTCGACACGACTTTTGATCGGCGCCTTGATCACCCAGCGGCCCGGGCCTTTGGGCTCGAAGTAACGCTGCAAACGCTCTTGCGACAAGCCGCGGCCGATGGCCAGGCTGTCGTATTCACCGCTTTTGCAGATGTTGAGCATCGAACTGGACAGTTCGGTGGCGACGATTTGCACACCCGCTTTCAATTGCCCCAGGTTGCTGCGCTCGAACTCATCAATCGCCATCGACAGCGAGTACGGCTCCTGCCCCGACGAGCATGCCGCCGACCAGATGCGCAGGCGCTGGCCCGGATGGGCCTTGATCAGCTCGGGCAGGACTTTGTTTTTCAGCACTTCAAAGGGATAGGTGTCGCGAAACCACAGGGTTTCGTTGGTGGTCATGGCATCGACCACCTGCTCGCGCAAGCCGCTGCGTGGCTGGCTCTGAATGCGCTGAATCAGCTCGCCCAGGGTTTTGATCCCCTGCTGCTCCATCAGTTTGTTAAGACGGCTGGAGACCAGGTATTGCTTGTTTTCACCGAGCAAAATGCCACAGGCTTTTTCCAGGAAGACCCGGAATTGTTCAAAATCCAAATTAGCCGTCGACAAGTGATCGTGCCTCTAAAAACCTATTGATCGCCATGGGCATCGCCCCTAGCTGTGATCTGCTGCCTTGATCCGGTCGACAACCCGGGATGCCAGGTCATCAGGGCGGAACTTGGCCAAAAAGTCATCCGCGCCGACTTTCTTGACCATCGCCTGATTGAAAACACCGGACAACGACGTATGCAGAATGATGTGCAAGTCTTTCATCCGCGGATCGTTACGGATCTCGGCGGTCAGGGTGTAGCCGTCCATTTCGGGCATCTCGATGTCCGAAATCATCATTAAAAACTCGTGCGCCGGGTCTTTGCCTTGCTCGATCATCGCGCGCAGGTACTCCAGCGCCTGGCGCCCGTCATTGAGTGAAACCACCTCAACCCCGACCGATTGCAGGCAACGGGCAACCTGTTTGCGCGCCACCGACGAATCATCCACGGTCAGCACCCGCAACGACAGAGCTTTTTCCTGGGTCTCAACGTCCACCACACCGTGAGAGATGGTTTCCGGTGAGGGCGACACTTCAGCCAGCACTTTTTCAACGTCGATGATTTCGACTAACTGATGGTCCAGTTGAGTCACAGCTGTCAAATAATGGTCACGCCCGGTGCCCTTGGGTGGCGGATGTATGGCCTCCCAGTTCATGTTGACGATGCGTTCCACCGCACCCACCAAAAACCCCTGAGTCTTGGTGTTGTATTCGGTGATGATCACAAACGGATTGCTGTGGTCTCTCAGAGCCCCCGCACCGGTGGCCATCGCCAGATCGAGAATCGGGATGGTTGCGCCGCGAATGCTGGCCACGCCGCACACCACCGGGTGGGATTTGGGCATCACGGTCAGCTTGGGGCATTGCAGCACCTCGCGGACTTTGAACACATTGATCCCGTAGAGCTGCGGCCCACCCAGACGAAACAGCAACAGCTCCAGGCGGTTTTGCCCGACCAGTTGAGTGCGCTGGTTAACCGCATCCATCACCCCAGCCATACTCAGCTCCTTTAAAAATCGTTAAGTTGCGACACGCTGCCCGGTAAACGGCACGGGCTTTGCTATTTATCCGCCATGAAGCCGAAAACGACAAAAACCTGCCACCGATCACGCTTTCAGCCCTTGCGTCGCTGCGCACTGCGCCTGCTCGCGGCCGGGTGCCTGCTGAGTGTAGGCACACCTGCCGGTGCCGACACATTTACCTCTTCTGACCAGCTTATCGGCGTGACCCAAGGGTTTCTTGAGTTCACCGTCGAAGACTATTTGGCCACGGGGCAAATTGAGGGCCGCTACGAGATCCAGGTCAATCAACTGGACCCGCGCGTGCGCCTGGCGCATTGCGACAAGGATTTGACAGCCACCCTCGAAAGCCCTGCCCAGCCCATGGGCCGCGTGACGGTCAGGGTACGCTGTGAAGGTAGCTCGCCGTGGACCATCTTTGTACCGGCACAGGTCAAGTTATTCCGAGATGTGGTCACGGTCACGCATCCACTCAAGCGCGGGGCGATTATCGACTATGGTGATGTGACCTTGCGCGAGCGCGATGTCGGCCTGATCAGCCAGGGGTATCTCACCGCCGTGGAGTTGGCGGTGGGGCAAAAACTGCTGCGCCCGGTGGTCTCCGACCAGGTGCTGACACTCACGCATCTGGAGCAGGCCGCGACGGTGCGCAAGGGTGACCACGTGATTATCAGTGCCCGCAGTGGCACATTAAGTGTCAAAATGCCCGGCGAAGCGCTGTCCGATGGCGGCCTCAGCGAGCAGATCCGGGTTAAAAACCTGAATTCAAACCGGATCATCAAGGCCCGCGTGACGGCGCCTGGTCAGGTTGAAGTCGCGTTGTAGAGCGTTTGGCGTGTTTCTCTCAGCCGGCGTTGACGCAGATCAGTACAGCGTTGTGTGAAGCTATGATTAATCGGGCCTAAAGTTTTCTCGGGTTTGGCCGAAAACAAGGCAAGCGTCCAAATACCCAGAGGTTTTTCGTTATGGTTATCGACTTTAGTCGTCTCAACAGCGCCCCACCCCTGCCCGGCAGCACGCGCAGCAACGCCAACCAGGAAGCAGGCAGCGCCACGCAAGCGGCCCCTGCAGCCAAAACCGCTGAAAACACCGGCTCCGAAGCCGCGAGCGGTGAATCTGTGCACCTGAGCCCGCAAGCTCAACAGCTGCAGAAAGTCAGCGATTCGCTGCGTGATCAGCCAGTGGTCAACAAAGAACGTGTGGCCGCGTTGAAACAAGCCATTGCCGAGGGCAGTTACACCGTCGACAGCAACAAGGTCGCCAGCAAACTGCTGAATATCGAAGCCGAGCGCTAGGCCCAGGGCCGGTGCCAGGCTTTTGGACGCCTAATTCCTAGAGCCCGACATGCACGACGAGAATCTGCTGCAACTGATCAATGACGACCTGGCACCTGCCGAGCAACTGCTGGGCCTGTTGCAGGACGAGTCTGTCGCCCTCAAGGGGCGCGACATGGTGCTGCTGGAAAACATTCTGGCGCGCAAGCATTCATTGGTTATCTTGCTTGAGCAGCATGGCCGCAAACGCAGCGAAATCCTTGCCAGCCTCGGCTTGCCGACCAATCGCAGCGGCCTCGAAAGCCTTGCCAGCCACTCAAGCGTGGGCGATCAATTGCTCAGCCAAAGCGAGTTGCTGAACCAGTTGCTGGCTCAGTGCCACGCCGCCAACCAGGCGAACGGCCAGTCGATCCAGACCCAACAGGCGATCACCGCCAACCAACTGCGCATCCTCCACGGCGGCGAAACGCCCTCGCTGTATGACGCGCGCGGCACCACCTCGCTCCTCAACAAACACCGCGCTTACAGCCAGGCCTGAGCCTGCACTATCTACACCCGCAGCATGATGGCAGAATGCCCTTTTTTGCGTGTTGCCGTTTTTTGTCTGGAGATTGACGACCCGTGCTAGATGCCCAAGATGCTCCGCAACCGCCCAAGGTGCTGACGACGCCGATGGAGATCGCCTCAAATTTGCGGATGCTACAAGAGAGCCATGACCCGCTGATCATCACCTTCAACGACCGTACCCAACGTTTTCAGAGCTACATGGTGGATGTGGACCGTGACAACCAGCTTATGACCCTGGACGAAATGGTCCCACGGGACGGCGAGCGTTTTCTGGCGGCGGGCATTCCTTTTCGGGTCGAAGGTTTCCACGACGGCGTGCGCATTGCCTGGGAATGCAACACCCCGCTGAGCATCGACGACAGCGGCCCGCACCGTTGCTATCACGGCGCGTTGCCCAAAGAAGTGATCTACCACCAGCGCCGCAATGCGTTCCGCGCCGCCCTGAAACTGGCGCACCTGGTGGACGTCAACGTGGCGGGCGACAAGCTCGGCAAAGCGATCAAGGGCAAATTGCTGGACGTGTCAGCCACCGGCTGCAAATTGCGTTTTGAGGGTGATATCAGCGAGCTCATCCAGCTGGGCCAGGTGTACGAGCGCTTCAGCGCCGCCCTGCCCTTCGGCCACATGACTACCCCGGTCGAGTTGCGCCACCTGTACTTCGAAGAGCGCCTGAACATCACCTTTGCCGGCATGCGCTTTCACAACATCAGCGGTGCAGTTCAGCGCCAGGTCGAGCGTTTTGTTTACCAGTTGCAGCGCGATGCCCGCCGGTTCGACAAGGATGACGATTTTTACTGAGTGCCCGGCCTGATCTTGCTCGCGATCTTTTGATGTTTAAAAGATCGCGAGGCAAGCTCGCTCCTACAGTTTGGGGTCAGCCTCGGGGCCGCCGAATTCCGGGGCTATTTCTGGCTCAATTTCAGGCTCGACCCCTTCGACCATTTGCTCCTGCACCACCTGCTCATCGACCCGTGGGTCAAGTGCTGCGGCCAAGGGCGAGGTGGACATGCTGTCAGGCATGGCAACGTGTTGCAGCGGTGCGTCGTCGACCTGGTGCAAATTGGTGACCGCGTTCGGGCGAATGCGCCACACCAGAATCAAGCTGGTGAAGCTGAAAAACGCATACAACATATGGCTGCCGAGCACTTTCATCAGCACCCCGGCTACCAGCGGGCCGACGCTGGCGCCAATGCCGTAGGTGACCAGAAGCATCGCGGTCAGCGACACCCGGCGCTCGCTTTCGATGTGGTCGTTGGCGAAGGCCACGGCCAGCGGGTAAATGCAAAACTGCAGCAATGCGCTCAAGAACCCCGCCACGAACAGCACCTCGACAGGCACCTGCGGGAAGATCGCCAGCGGCAACGCCGCCGCACACAGCAACAGCGCAAACACGCGAATCAGCAGTGGCCGGTCATAGCGGTCCGACAACCAGCCCAGCGGCCATTGCGCCAGCAACCCGGCAAAAATACAGCAGCCCATGTACCAACCGACCAGCTCGGTAGACAACCCTTGCTGCGAGGCGTAAAGCGGCGCCAAACCGTAGAACGCACCAATCAACAGGCCTGCGCCCATCACTGCGATCAGCGATTGCGGCACCCGCTTGATAAAGAATTTAGGGTCCATGGGCGCGGGCCGCAACGGCGCCGGGTGGATGCGACGGGTCATGGCCACCGGCACCAGACACAAGGCAAAACACATGGCTACGAGCATCAGCAGTTCAAGGCCCAGTTGCGGGTGAACCACCAGAATCAGCTGCCCGAGCACCAGCCCCAGGTACGAGGCGATCATGTACAGGCTGAACACCACGCCGCGCTGTTTGGCGTCGGCCTGCTCGTTAAGCCAGCTCTCGATGACCATGTACTGGCACATCATGCCCAGGCCGACGATCAGACGCAGCAGCAGCCAGATCGGCAGCCAGTCGGTCAAACCGTGACACAACACCGCCGCACCGACGATCCCGGCACAGGTGGCGTACGCCCGGATATGCCCCACGCGGGCAATCAGCCGGTGCCCAAGCTTGCCGCCCAGCACCAGACCAAAATAGTTGGCCGCCATCAAGGCACCGACCCATAAGCCGTCGACGTCATCGGCAGCCAGGCGCAACGCCAGGTAGGTGCTCAACAAACCTGAGCCGATCAACATCATCAGCGAGGCAAAATACAACGCTCGAAACGACTTCCAGATTTGGCGCATTGGCTTTCCGTACGGCTCCTTGTGCATGGTCCATGGATTCAAACAGGCAGTGGCGACCTGAACGACTAAGCCCAAGCCACCAAAATACGCAGTACACCTTCAAAAAAACAAGTAGTCGCTGCCGCAGGCTAAGAAGGGTTGCAGCGCAACCCGTTTCTCAAACCCTCCAGCACCTCCCCGTTACCCACCTCTGGATACCACCCCCGGACGTGAGATACATTCAAGGCGCGATCTACCAAAACAGCAGCCCCTCAACCGACAAAGGGTGCCACTTGAATAAAAATCAAAAATTGCGAACCTTCGACCTGATCCGTGAAGCGGTACTGCCTGAGTACCGCGACCGTGTAGACGACTACCTGACCTTGTACGAACACGCGTTGCATGCTGAACCTGCCGACGCCGAGAAGTTGCATGCCATGGCCCATGAGCTTAAAGGCTACCTGCGCGGCCTCAACACCACCCGCGTGATCGGCATGGCCGATTTTGAAGAGCTCGACCGCCGCGTCACCGAGTCCTGGCTGGAAGTTGAGCCTTACTGAGCGTTGCGGCTAAAGATGCGGATCACTTCATCCAGATGCTCAGCCATGGCCTGACGCGCCGCATCCGGGTCATGTTGCTCCAGTGCCTGAAGCACGCGCCGGTGCTCGTCCTCCGAGCGGTGCGGCATGTCATCTGAGGTGTAGTGGCTTTGCAGGCGCTGGAACATGCTGCCGTAGCTGTGCCCCAGCAAGTGCTGAATCATCAATGCGTAGGCCGGGTTGTCCGACGCCTGGGCAATGCGGATATGAAACAAGCGGTCGCCGGGGTGCGTGTGCGAACCCTCGCGGTTGTCTTGCACATTGCGCTCAAACGCTTCGCGGATCCCGGCGAGTTCTTCATCGCTGGCGTTCACGGCCGCCAGCGCCGCCGCTTCAGGCTCGATCAAGCGCCGCGCCTGGAGCAAGGCGAACGGCGGGATCTCGGCGCTGAAATCCACGGCAATGCCCAACTCCGGGTCCAGCTCGCGCCATTGGTCACGGGTGGCCTGGGCCATCACCGGCTCATTGGACACCGCCTGCACCGGCGGCTCACACACCAACACACCATTGCCGACGCGCACATCCACCAGGCCGATCACTTCCAGGGCAATCATTGCTTCGCGCACCGACGCCCGGCTCACGCCCAATAACTTGGCCAATTCGCGTTCGGCGGGTAGCCGACTGCCCGGCGGGAATTCACCGCTGTCGATCAAGGCCCGCAACTGATCGGCGATCTGCCGATAAAGTCTTTGGTTATCAATAACTTGGAATGGCATCGTGAAATTGGCTCTGGTCTGTGCAACGGCTCGCGAGCGCTTTTTGAAAAAAAAGTCACTTGTTGAAGCGTGAGGTGCATGCTAAAAAAGGTTCAATGGCCTGACCATTGGATGGATAACGTACAGCGATCATAGCTAAAAACGTATCCCGACGCTGCGTCGTTTTGCCAGTTGCTACGCCCACAATGGCCTGACCATTAGTCCAAAAGGCACAATGGCGAAGGGTTCAGGCCAACAATAAAAACAATCACATCGTTACGGAGTACCCATGGATCTTTCCGGCAAACGCGTGCTGATCACGGCCGCAGCCCAAGGCATTGGCCACGCCAGTGTCCAGGCATACCTCGCCGCTGGCGCCGAAGTCTTCGCCGCCGACATCAATGCTGGCGCCCTCGACGCTCTTACAGGCGCTCACAAAATTGTTCTGGACGTCACCGATGCCGCCGCCATTGAGCGCCTGGCCAACGAGCTTGGCCCGCTGGATGTGCTGTTCAACTGCGCAGGCGTGGTACACAGCGGCAACATCCTGGAGTGCAGCGAAAAAGACTGGAACTTCGCCCTCGACCTCAACGTCACCGCCATGTACCGCATGATCCGCGCCTTTTTGCCGGGCATGCTGAGCAACGGCGGCGGCTCGATCATCAACATGGCCTCGGTGGCCTCCAGCGTCAAAGGCGTGCCAAACCGCTTTGCTTACTGCGCCAGCAAAGGCGCGGTGATTGGCCTGACCCGCTCGGTGGCGGCAGACTTTGTTAGCCAGAACATCCGCTGCAACGCCATCTGCCCCGGCACCGTTGACTCCCCTTCCCTGCGCCAGCGCATCCGCGAGCAAGCCGAACGCGAAGGCCGCAGCGTGGACGAGGTATACGCCGCTTTCGCCGCGCGCCAACCCATGGGCCGCATCGGCACCGCCGAAGAAATCGCCCAATTGGCCCTGTACCTGGGCTCAAGCGCCAGCGGCTTCACCACCGGCACCGCACAAATCATTGATGGCGGCTGGAGCAACTGATCCCGCCCAATTCAGGTAGTCGCTGCCGAAGGCTGCGATAAGGGCCGCAGGACCTTCGCTTTTAAAAGCGCGGCCCCTTCGGGCTCGATCGCAGCCTGCGGCAGCGACTACAGGACATTTGTGCACTCTTTTAATGAAAACAAAGGACTCTTTATGAAACTGCTGCGCTACGGCGAAAAAGGCCAGGAACGTCCCGCTCTGCTCGATAACAACGGTGATCTGCGTGACTTGTCCGCAGTGGTCACGGATATCGCAGGCGAGGCCCTCAGCCCGCAAAGCATTGCCCGCCTGCAAGACATCGACCCGGCCACCCTGCCGCTCGTCCAAGGCTCGCCACGGATCGGCGCCTGCGTCGGCCAGGTCGGCAAGTTCATCTGCATCGGCCTCAACTACGCCGACCACGCCGCTGAAACCGGTGCGGCCATCCCGGCTGAGCCGGTGGTGTTCAACAAGTGGACCAGCGCCATTGTCGGCCCGAACGACAACGTCGAAATCCCGCGTAACTCCCGCAAGACCGACTGGGAGGTCGAGCTGGGTGTGGTCATCGGCAAGGGCGGCCGCTACATCAGCGAAAGCGACGCGCTGGAACACGTGGCCGGCTATTGCGTGATCAACGATGTGTCCGAGCGCGAGTTCCAGCTGGAACTGGGCGGCACCTGGGACAAAGGCAAAGGCTGCGACACCTTCGGCCCGCTCGGCCCATGGTTGGTGACCCGTGATGAAATCGCCGACCCGCACCAGCTCGACCTGTGGCTGGAAGTCGACGGCCAGCGCTACCAGAACGGCAACACGCGCACGATGATTTTCCAGATCCCTAAAATCGTCAGCTACCTCAGCCAGTTCATGAGCTTGCAACCCGGCGACGTGATCTCTACCGGCACCCCGCCCGGCGTCGGCCTGGGCATCAAACCAGACCCTGTGTACCTGCGTGCGGGCCAACACATCCGCCTGGGCATCAGCGGCCTGGGTGAACAAAACCAACGCACCGTCGACGCCGAATAAGCCGGAGAACGCCATGACTACCATTACTGCTGTACGGGTTGAAGACATTCGCTTCCCCACTTCGCAATCGCTGGACGGCTCGGATGCGATGAACCCGGACCCGGATTACTCCGCGGCCTACGTCATCCTCGAAACCGACACCCCGAACCTCGAAGGCCACGGCCTGACCTTTACCATCGGCCGTGGCAACGAGATCTGCTGCGCCTCGATCAAGGCCCTGGCAGGCCTGATGGTCGGCCTCAAGCTTGAGTGGATCGCCGAAGACATGGGCCGCTTCTGGCGCTACGTGACCAGCGACAGCCAGCTGCGCTGGATTGGCCCGGACAAGGGCGCCATCCACTTGGCCACCGGCGCGGTGGTCAACGCTGCCTGGGACCTCTGGGCCAAGGCCGAAGGCAAGCCGGTGTGGCGTCTGGTGGCCGACATGAGCCCCGAGCAACTGGTGCGCTGCATAGATTTTCGTTACATCACCGACTGCATCACCCCCGACGAAGCCCTGACCCTGCTGCGCGAGCGCGCCCACGGCAAAGCCGAGCGTTTGGCCCTGCTCGAAGCTAAAGGTTATCCGTGCTACACCACCTCGGCCGGCTGGCTGGGCTACGCCGACGAGAAGCTCCGTCGCTTGTGCCAGGAAGCCGTCGACGCGGGCTTCTCGCACATCAAATTAAAAGTCGGCCACGACCTGCAAGACGATATCCGCCGCGTGCGCATTGCCCGCGAAGTGATCGGTCCGGACCGCAAGCTGATGATCGACGCCAACCAGGTCTGGGAAGTCGACGCGGCCATTGACTGGGTACGTGAGCTGTCGTTCGCCCAGCCGTGGTTTATCGAAGAACCGACCAGCCCGGACGACGTCGAAGGCCACCGCAAAATCCGCCTGGGCGTCAGCCCGGTCAAGGTCGCCACCGGCGAAATGTGCCAGAACCGCATCGTCTTCAAGCAACTGATCATGCGCGAAGCGATCGACGTGGTGCAGATCGACGCCTGCCGCCTGGGCGGGGTCAACGAAGTGCTGGCCGTCATGCTCATGGCCGCCAAATACAACTTGCCGGTCTGCCCGCATGCCGGTGGCGTGGGCTTGTGCGAGTACGTGCAGCACCTGTCGATGATCGACTACCTGTGCATCGCCGCCACCCATGAAGGCCGCGTGGTGGAGTTTGTTGACCACCTGCACGAACACTTCGAAGACCCCTGCGTGATCCGCGACGCCGCCTACATGCCGCCACAGGCGCCGGGCTTCTCGATCCAGATGAAAGCCGCCTCCCGCGAGCAGTACCGCTACCGGGGCTAAACCAGCGTTTGAAGGGACGGAGTACAACAACAATGTCGTCCACACAGCCACCACGCCTGGATGCGCATCAGCACTTCTGGCGGTATGACGCAGCCGGTTACCCGTGGATCAGCCACGACATGCCCGGCCTGCGCCGCGACTTTATGCCCGACGACCTGCGCCCCTTGCTCGATCAGGCAGGGCTCGACGGCTGCATTGCCGTGCAAGCCCGCGCCTGCGAAAGCGAGACCGACTGGCTGTTGAAGCTGGCCGGGCAATACCCGTGGATTCGCGCCGTGGTGGGCTGGGTCGACCTGTGCGCCGCCGACCTTGAACACTCGCTGGAACGCTGGGCGCAGGCCTCGGTGCTGCGCGGGTTTCGTCATCAGTTGCAAGACGAACCCGCGCCTGCCGAGTTCATGCAACGGGCCGATTTCAACCGTGGCCTGGCGACGTTACAGCGCCAGGGCAAGGTCTATGAAGTGCTGATCAAGGCCTGCGACCTGAGCGCCGCAACGCAGCTGTGCCAGCGCCATGACCAGCATCACCTGGTGCTCGACCACCTCGCCAAGCCAAACGTGCAGGCCAATAACCTGCGCCAATGGGCCGAGCAACTGGCGCCGCTGGCCGCATTGGCGCATGTCAGTTGCAAATTGTCGGGGCTGGCGACCGAGGCCGATTGGCAACACTGGCAGCCCGAACAACTGACCCCGTACCTGGACACCGCGCTGCACCTGTTTGGCCCTGAACGCTTGATGTTCGGTTCCGACTGGCCGGTGTGCCTGCTGGCCAGCGACTACCGCACCACCCACACCCTGGTCGACAGCGTATTGCAGCACCTGAGCGCCGCCGAACAAGCGGCGATTTGGGGCGCCAACGCCTGCGCCGTCTACGGGCTTGAAGGAGTGACACGATGAATCTGCATCTGCAAGACAAGGTCTTTATCGTCACCGGCGGCGGCTCCGGCATTGGTGCCGCGATTTCCCTGGGGCTGGCCGATGAAGGCGCGATCCCGGTGATTTTCGGCCACAGCCCGCTGTCGGATGAACTCGCCCGGCAACTGGATCAACGCGGCGCACAAAGCCTGTTTGTGCAGGTCGAACTGCGCGACGAAGACGCCTGCCGCGCCGCCGTCGCCAGCGTGCTGCAACGCTTCGGGCGCATCGACGGGCTGGTCAACAATGCCGGCGTCAATGACAGCGTGGGCCTGGACGCCGGGCGCTCGGCCTTTGTCGAGTCGCTGGAAAAAAACCTCATCCACTACTACCTCATGACCCACCTGTGCGTCGACGCGCTCAAGGCCAGCCGTGGCTCCATCGTCAATATCAGCTCCAAAACCGCCCTCACCGGCCAGGGCGGCACCAGCGGCTACACCGCCGCCAAAGGCGCGCAACTGTCGCTGACCCGCGAGTGGGCCACCTCGTTGCTGGCCGATGGCGTGCGGGTTAACGCGGTCATCCCCGCCGAAGTCATGACCCCGCTGTACGAGCGCTGGATCAACAGCTTCGACGACCCGCAGGCCAAGCTGGCGAGCATCGTCGAGAAAATCCCCCTCGGCCAGCGCATGACTACTTCAGAAGAAATCGCCGACAGCGTGCTGTTCCTGTTATCCCCCCCGCCTCCCACACCACCGGGCAATGGCTGGTGGTCGACGGCGGCTACACCCACCTGGACCGGGCACTGACATGAGCCACCCATGCACTGACCCTGTGGGAGCGGGCTTGCTCGCGATACAGGCGACGCGCGCTGCCTGATACACCGCACAGATGCCATCGCGAGCAAGCCCGCTCCCACAAGAATTGATCCATGCAAGTCGCTCACAACAATAAGAAGGAGATGCGTCATGTCACTCAAGCACTCGAACGTCGCCGCGCCGCCCTTTACCAAGGCGGTGACGTCTTACCGCTGGGCACTGATTCTGGTGACCTGCCTGTTCTTTCTCTGGGGGTTGTCGTATGGCTTGCTGGATGTGCTCAACAAGCACTTCCAGGAAACTCTGCACGTCAGCAAGGCCCAGTCCGGCTTGCTGCAAAGCGCGTACTTCGGCGCCTATTTTCTGATCGCCCTGCCCGCCGGGTTCTTGATGGACAAGTACGGCTACAAGGCGGGCATTCTGCTCGGCCTGTGCCTGTATGCCTGCGGCGCCCTGCTGTTCATGCCCGCCGCGGCCGCGCAAAGCTTTCAGTTCTTTTTGTTCGCGCTGTTTGTGATTGCCTGCGGCCTGGGCTGCCTCGAAACCGCTGCCAACCCGTATGCCACGGTGCTGGGCTCACCGGATGGGGCTGAGCGGCGCTTGAACCTGGCGCAGTCATTCAATGGCCTCGGGCAGTTTTTTGGCCCCTTGATCGGCGGTGCGCTGTTCTTCAGTGGTGCCAACAGCACTGACACCACCCAGTCGCTGCAAATGACCTATCTGGTGATTGCCTCGCTGGTGCTGCTGGTCGCCGTACTGATCGCCCGCACCCCGCTGCCGGACCTGCGCGAACAAGAAGTTCAGGCCCAGCAACTGAGTGATAAAGGCCTGTGGCAACACCGCGAGTTTGTCACCGGGGTTATCACCCAGTTTTTTTACGTCGGCGCGCAAGTCGGCGTCGGGGCGTTTTTTATCAACTACGTCACCGAGCACTGGGCGCAGATGGGCAGCCAGCAAGCGGCGTATCTGCTTTCGGTGGCCATGCTCAGTTTCATGTTTGGGCGCTTCTTCAGCACCTGGCTGATGGGCCGCGTCAATGCCCAGCGCCTGTTAATGATTTACGCACTGATCAACGTGGCGCTGTGCGCGGTGGTGGTGCTGGGGGTTGAAGGCGTGTCGGTGGTAGCGTTAGTAGCGACCTTCTTCTTTATGTCGATCATGTTCCCGACCCTGTTTGCCATGGGCGTGAAAAACCTCGGCGCGCATACCAAGCGCGGCAGCTCGTTCATGATCATGGCCATTGTCGGCGGGGCCCTGCTGCCCTACGTGATGGGCCTGATCGCCGACCACTCCTCCACCGCCGTGGCGTATCTGTTGCCAATGGGCTGTTTTGTCATCGTTGCGGCCTATGCCCGCTCCGCCTTGAGAGCCCGTTAATCGCTGTCCCTGTTGTTGAACTCCACAAAAAAAATAATCGGAGCCACCCATGTCCAATCCTGTGTTGAATCAGGCGCTCAGCAAGATTCGCTGGCGCATTCTGCCCTTTGTCGCCTTGATGTTCGCGATGGCGATCATTGACCGTTCCAACATTGGCTTTGCCAAACATGCCCTGCAGGCAGACACCGGTCTGAGCAACGCCGCGTTTGCCTTGGGCGCGGGCATTTTCTTTATCGGCTACGCCGTGTTTGAAGTGCCCAGCAACCTGATGCTGCACAAAGTCGGCGCACGCATTTGGCTGAGCCGGATCATGATCACCTGGGGGCTGGTGTCGGCCGCCATGATGTTTGCCCACAACGAAACCAGCTTCTACATCCTGCGCTTTTTGCTCGGCGTGGCCGAAGCGGGACTGTCGCCGGGCGTGGTGCTGTACCTGACCTACTGGTTCCCGCAGAACAAGCGCGGCGCCGCCTATGGCATTTACTACTTCGGCGTACCGGTGTCGCTGATGGTCGGCGGCCCGGTGTCGGGCTGGCTGCTGGAAAGCGCGCAATTTGGCCTGACCGGCTGGCAATGGATGTTCGTCACCGAAGGCCTCGCCGCCTCGGTCATCGGCGTGTTTGCGCTGTTCTACCTCACCGACAAACCGCGTACGGCCAAATGGCTGACCGAGCAAGAAAAAGCCGCGGTCGAGCACGAGCTGGAAAAAGAACACCTGCTCAAGGCTGATACGGGGCCGTCGTCCTGGCGCTCGGCCTTGATCAACCCGACGGTGCTGTACTTCACCCTGATCTACTTCACCATCCAGGTCAGCGTGTACGGCGTGTTGTTTTACCTGCCGACGCGCATCGCCGAACTGCTCGGCACCGGCATCGGCCTGGAAGTCGGCCTGCTGACGTCCATCCCGTGGATCGCCACCGTGATCGTGCTCTACGCGGTCACCCGCTACGCCGACCGAAAAGGCCTGCAAACCCGCTTTGCCGCGCTGATGCTGGCCCTGGCTGCGGTCGGCATGGTCGGTTCGACCTTGAGCGCCAGCCTGCCGCTGGTCATCCTCGCGTTCTGCCTGGCGGCCGCCGGTTTTATCACCGTGCAACCGCTGTTCTGGACCTTGCCGACGCGCTTTCTGAGTGGCGCCGCCGCGGCCAGCGGGATCGCCGTAATCGGCGCCCTGGGCAACCTCGGCGGCTTCCTGGCACCCACGGTTAAAACCTGGGCCGAACAGCAATTCGACAGCACCCATGCCGGCATGTACTTCCTCGCGGCCATGGCGTTGCTGGGTACATTGATGTTGTTGCGCTCGGCCAGAGCGGCGGGCACGCCGAATCAAAAAGTCGGCGCGGCGCGGGCGGCAACGGCGCCATAACACCATCCTCCGCGGAGCTGCCGAAGGCTGCGATCTTTTGACCTTAAAAGATCGCAGCCTTCGTGCCTCGACAGCTCCTACAGTCGTTATTACCCGTCAACGATGAGTCATGGTTTTTTCCCGGGCCAAGCGCGTACACTGCCAGCGTTGTTTCAGTATGTTACGAAGGAAAGAAGTCGGTCCGAATCCGACGCGGTCGCGCCACTGTAGTCGGCACCTTGCCGAGAGCCAGATCTTCCTTTGCCTTTGCACTCTTGCCGGGACGCGTAATCCCAGAGGTAATCATGGTTTCTAACGCTGCTACTCACTCTGACCTCTCCATTCCTGCCATTCCCCTGCGCGATGTATTGCCGTGGGCGATTTTCGGGGGCCTGTTGCTGTTGCTGGCGATTTATTTCGTCGGCGCTGAACAAGGCGCCACCGCCGTCTTCAAGGGCATGTACGTGCACGAGTTCGTACACGACGGTCGCCACCTGCTGGGCTTTCCCTGCCACTGATCCGAGGGGTTTCACATGACTGGTCGTTTACTCGTCAGGGGCATGCTTGTCGGTCTGTTGGCCGGCCTGCTGGCCTTCAGCTTTGCCAAGGTGTTCGGCGAACCCGAGATTGATCGCGCTATCGCCTTCGAAGAAGGCATGTCCCATTCCCACTCCCACGGTGACGCCGAGGAAGAAGAACCCGAGCTGGTCAGCCGCGAAGTGCAAAGCACCTTCGGTCTGTTGACCGGAGTGCTGGTGTACAGCGTGTCGCTGGGCGGCATTTTTGCCCTGGTGTTTGCGTACTCACTGGGCCGTGTCGGTAACGTCGGCCCGCGTGGCCTGGCCGCACTGCTGGCGCTGGCCGCCTTTGTGGTGCTGTATCTGGTGCCGGGGCTGGTGTATCCGGCCAACCCGCCCGCGGTGGGCAACCCGGACACCATCGGCAAGCGCACGCAGTTGTTCTTCCTGATGCTGCTGGTGTCGCTGGCCGCCGCGATCATTGCCGTCAGTGCAGGCCGTAAATTCATCGCCAGCTCTGGTCTGTGGAACGGCGTGATCAAGGGCGTGGTGCTGTACCTGGTGATTGTCTCGATAGCAGGCTTTTTGTTCCCGACGTTCAATGAAGCACCGGACGGTTTCTCGGCCCTGCTGCTGTGGAAATTTCGCGTCGCCTCGCTGGGCATTCAAGCGGTACTGTGGACCGCACTGGGCCTGATCTTCGGCGTCGTCGCCGAACGTTTGCTGCTGCCCAACAAGCCTTACAAAGCGTAAAGCCCTGTAGGAGCTGCCGAGGAACGACGGCTGCGATCTTTTAAAAGATCATAAGATCGCAGCCTGCGGCAGCTCCTACGGGGTTATTGCCCACCCCCCGCCCAAACTCTGGATCAACTCCACGCTGCCCTGGCTCAATTGCCCCTGGGTGTCGCGCAGGTTCTGCTCGGTCTGCAACAAGATCAATTGTTGGGTCAGGACGTTCTGCTGGCTGACGGTGCCGGCTTTTAACTGCGCCTGCTGGCTGCCGAACAGTTGCTGATTGCGCGTGTAGATCTGCTGGTAGGTGTCCGCCTGCACGTGCAGGTGGTTGATCGCCGACAGGTTGTCTTCGACGTTCTGCAAGGCCGACAACACGGTGCCCCGGTAGGTCGCCGCGTCCTGGTCGTAGCTGGCTTGCGCCTGTTGCACTGCCGCTTCGCGGGCGCCGCCGTCAAACAGGGTCGCGGCCAATGCCGGGCCCAGGGTCCAGATGCGGTTCGGCACGCTGAACAGGCTGCCCAGCGCACTGGCGCGATAACCGCCCTCAGCGGTCAAGTCCAGGGTCGGGAAAAACGCCGCGTCAGCCACGCCGATTTTGGCGTTGGCCGCCGCTGCCGTGCGCTCTGCGGCCACCACATCGGGGCGGCGCAGCAACAAATCCGAGGGCAAGCTTAACGGCGGGCGCGGCACCGCAAAGGCGTACTGCGCCACCGACGCCACACTAAATTGCGACGGCGCCTCGCCCACCAGCACCGCCAGGGCATGTTCGTATTGCTCGCGCGAGCGCTGTGCGGTCTGCAACGCGGCCACCACGGTGCTGAGTTGGTCCTGGGCTTGCAGCAGTTGGTCATTGGCCGCCGTGCCCTGGGAATATTGGGCCTGGATCATGTCGAGTAATTGCTGGTTGATCTGCTGCTGTTGCTGCAACAACCCGATGTCGATGTCCTGTTGGCGCAGGGCCAGGTAATTGCTTGCCACACTGGCGCTGATGGACAAACGCACCCCGGCTAACAAGGCGTCGGAGGCTTGCGCAGAGGCGCTGCTGGACTCAATGCCGCGTCGCACCTGGCCCCATAAATCCGGCTCCCAACTGGCGGTCAGGGTGGCGCTGACCGAGTTCTCAACCCCGCCTGCGCTGCTCGCCCCGCTGCTGGAACCGCTGCCGCCCACCCCGCGTGAGCCGGAAAGCCCGGCGCCCAGGGT